>JAEZEY010000413.1 GCA_023432845.1 Pseudomonadota bacterium | reverse complement strand
GCCCAGAAGTAGGGGCCGCGCCGCTCGCAATAGAGATCCACGGGGCGCGACCAGTCCATCGTGTCTCCCTTGGGTCACTCCGGGCCGGCACTCACTTGCCCCAGGCCGGGATGACGCTGGTCGAGCGAGGGACTTACCTGCGCTGAATGCCGGCCTTGTCGATCACGCCGTTCCACTTGGCGATATCGTCCGTGAGCCGCTTCATCACGTCTTCGGGGGAACTGGCATGGGGCTCGATGCCGACCTTGGCGAACTGCTCCTGCACGTCCTTCATGGCGAGGACTTCGCGCATCGCCTTGTTGAGCGTGTCGACGACGTCCTTCGGCGTGCCCTTCGGCGCGAAGAAGCCGTTCCACGACGACACCTCGTAGCCCTTGATGCCTTGCTCGGCAGCGGTCGGTACATTGGGCAACATGGCCGAACGCTTGGCGGCGCCGACTGCGACGAGGCGCAGATCGCCGGAGGCGACCTGACCCTGCACCGCCGAGGGGAAGTCGACCATGATCTGCACGTCGTTGCGCAGCAAGCCGACGATGATGTCGGGCGAGTTCTTGTAGGCGACGATCTCGGCCTGGATATCAGCGGCGATCTTGAGGAGCTGGCCGGCGAAGTTCTGGGTCGATCCGACCGCGATGGTGCCGATGTTGTACTTGCCCGGATTGGCTTTCGCCGCCTTGACGAAATCCGCCAGCGTCTTGATCTCCGACTTGGCCGACACTGCGAGCACGATATCGAACTGGCCCATCATCGAGACCATTTCGAATTCCTTCACCGGATCGAATGGCAGGCTCTTGAAGCTCGCCACGCTGATGGCGGTGCCGTTGCTCAGGAGCCCGAGCGTATAGCCGTCGGGCGGCGCGGACGTAACCGCGCGCGCGGCATTGATGCCGCCCGGCCCCGGCATGTTCTCGATCTGGAAACGCTGGCCGAGCTTGGTGCTCAGCTTCTCCGCCACGATGCGGGCGGTGACATCGGCGACGCCGCCGGCGCCGAACGGCAGCACGATGCGAACCGGCTTTTCCGGCCAGGCGGCCTGCGCCTGCGACACCGCCGCCAGCACCACGGCTGCCGCGCCGGCCAGCATGAAGCCGCGCCGCGCGCCGTCAAAAAAACGCTTTGCCATCAGGCATCCTCCACTTTCGTTTGTTTAAATCGCTCCGGTACTCAGAAACCATACAGCCGCGCCGGGTTGTCCACCAGCAGGCGCTGCTGCGCCCTCTCTGTCACCGCGTAATGCGGGATCAGATCGACCAGATCGGCTTCGTCGCATTCGTGGGTGGCGTTGGGATGCGGGAAATCCGTACCCCACAGCACGCGCTCGGGATTGACCTCGACGAGGATGCGGGCGATCGGCGCCGCCCGGTTATAAGGCGGCATGTCGATGCGCTCGGCGCCGCAGACCTTGATCCAGCAATTGTCGAGACGTGCGAGCTTCACCAGCGCCCGCAGCGGTTCCTGATCGACGCCGGCCACCGCCGGCACCCGGCCCATATGGTCGATGACGAAAGGCAGCGGCAGGCGCGCGATCATGCTCGAGAGCGGCACGATGTCCGGCGCGTCGAGATGCAGCACGACATGCCAGCCCAGGCCCTTTACCCGGTCGATGACGCGCTTGAATACGCCCATGTCCGGCGAGCCGCCGAGATGCTTGACGAAATTGAAGCGCACGCCGCGCACACCGCCCTGGTGCAGCGTCTCGAAGTCCTTGTCGGTGAAAGAGTCATCGGCAATGCAGACCCCGCGGTAGCGCTTGGGGTCCGAGGCGATGCAGTCGAGCATCGCGGCGTTGTCGGTGCCGTGGCAGCTGGCCTGCACGATGACCGCGCGAGAGATACCGAGGTGATCGTGCAGTGCGCGCAGCGCCTCCTTGGGGGCGTCCTTGGGCGTGTAGCGGCGGTTCGCCGCGTAGGGGAAACGGTCGCCCGGCCCGAACACATGGCAATGCGCGTCGGTCGCCCCGGCTGGCAGCTTCACCCGCGGCGTGCGCCGGCGTTCGAGAAAGGACAGATCGACGGTCATAAGAAAGGCAGCTCCGGAAAGTGTCAGGAGCGAGGGGATAGCGAAGGACGGCGGGTTTCTCAACCTACCGCGGCGGCAAATCGCCCTTGCGCCAGCCGTCCAGCACCGCCATCCGAAAATCGGCAAAGCGCCCGTTTTCGATGGCGGAACGCATGCCGGCGGTGAGTGCCTGATAATAGGCGATGTTGATGGTCGAGAGCATGACCTGGCCGAGGATCTCGTTGGCCTTGGTCAGGTGATGCAGATAGGCCCGCGAATAGGTCCGCGCCAAAGGATGCGGGCTTTCCTCGTCGAGCGGCCGTGGATCGTCGGCATGCCGGGCGTTCGACAGATTGATCTGGCCGAAGCGGGTGAAGGCCATGCCGTGGCGGCCGTTCCGGGTCGGCATCACGCAGTCGAACATGTCGACGCCGCGCGCCACCGCCTCGAGAATGTCATGCGGCGTGCCCACGCCCATCAGGTAGCGCGGCGCGCCCGCTGGCAGCACCGGCGTTGTCTCCTCCACAACCTTGAGCATCACCTCTTGCGGCTCGCCCACCGCCAGCCCGCCGATGGCATAGCCATGGAAGCCGATGTCGGTGAGCGCGCTGGCGCTCTGCTGGCGCAGCGGGATGTCGTCGCCGCCCTGCACGATGCCGAACAGGCCGTAGCCGTCGCGGGCGTGGCCCTCGAATGCGCGCTTTGACCGCTCGCCCCAGCGCAGCGACAGCTGCATGGCGCGCTCGATCTCCTCGCGCGCAGCCGGCAGCTTCAGGCACTCGTCGAGCTGCATGGTGATGTCGGTGCCGAGGAGCGCCTGAATCTCGATCGAGCGCTCGGGCGTCAGCTCGTATTTGGTGCCGTCGATATGGGAGCGGAACGTGACGCCCTGCTCGGTCAGCTTGCGCAAGGTGGCGAGCGACATGACCTGAAAGCCACCGGAGTCGGTCAGGATAGCGTGCGGCCAGTTCATGAATTTGTGCAGGCCGCCGAGCGCTGCGACGCGCTCGGCGCCCGGCCGCAGCATCAGATGGTAGGTGTTGCCGAGCAGGATTTGCGCGCCGGTCGCTGCCACTGCTTCCGGATAGATGCCCTTCACCGTCGCCTGGGTGCCGACCGGCATGAAGGCCGGCGTCTCCACCGGGCCATGGGGCGTCATCACGGTGCCGCGCCGCGCCATGCCATCGGTCTTGTGGAGGGTGAAAGAGAACGAGGCAGACATGCGCGTCGGTTACCCCGCGCGCTGCGGATACAGCAGACACGCATCGCCGTAGGAGTAAAACCGGTAGCCGGTCTCGATGGCATGCCTGTAGGCGTGCTGCATGGTGTTGAGGCCGGAGAACGCCGACACCAGCATGAACAAAGTCGAGCGCGGCAGGTGGAAATTGGTCATCATCAGGTCGACCGCCTTGAAGCGATAGCCGGGCGTGATGAAGATCGCGGTATCGCCGGCGAATTCATGGACAAGGCCGTCGTCGCCGGCGGCGCTTTCCAGGAGCCTGAGCGCCGTCGAGCCGACCGCTACAATGCGCCCGCCTTTGGCGCGGGCCTCGTTCAGCGCGTTGGCGGTGACGGCGCTCACCACGCCGAATTCGGCATGCATTTTGTGATCGGCAGTGTCGTCCGCCTTGACCGGCAGGAAGGTGCCGGCGCCGACATGCAGTGTCACCTTGTGAAGCGCGACGCCGCGCCGCTCAAGGCGCGTTAAGAGATCGGCGGTAAAATGCAACCCGGCGGTCGGCGCGGCGACCGAGCCGTCCTCATGGGCAAAGACGGTCTGGTAGTCGATCTTGTCCTGGGCGTCGGTCGGCCGCCTGGAGGCGATATAGGGCGGCAGCGGCATCTCGCCCCGCTCCTCTATCGCCTGATCCAGGATCGGGCCCGTGAAGGAAAATGAGAGGGTTACGTCGCCACCCTCGTCTTTATGTAGAACTTGAGCATCGAGCTGGCCGAGGAAACAGACCCGCCCTTCGGTGCCGAAGCGCAGGACATCGCCCACCTGGACCTTCTTGGCGCCGAGGATGAAAGCGCGCCAGGTCGAGCCGTCGATGCGCTTGTGCAAGGTCGCCTCGATCGCCGGCTCCGCCTCCCCGCGGCCGATGCGCCGTCCCTTGAGCCGCGCCGCGATGACCCTGGAATCGTTGACCACCAGGCAATCGCCGGGCTGCAGCAAGTCCGGCAGATCGGCGACGGTGCGGTCCTCCAGCATCCCGCCCCCGTCGGGCCGCACGACCATCATCCGCGCGCTTTCGCGCGGGTTAGCCGGTCGCAGCGCAATGCGCTCGGGCGGAAGGTCGAAATCGAAGAGATCGGTTTTCATGTTCGCTCGCTGTCATCGCCTGCGAATGCAGGCGATCCAGTAGACGCTGGTGCCAGCGATTATAGCCGGACGGCCCCGGGTCCTGGATGCCCCGCTTTCGCGAGGCATGACAGATCGCATGTGGCGCCGTCCGCCTACGGCCTTACGCCCCCATCATCGCCGTGACGCTCTTGTCGGGGTCCTTGCCCGGCTCGCCGCGCTTGATCTTGTCG
>JAEZEY010000322.1 GCA_023432845.1 Pseudomonadota bacterium | reverse complement strand
TTGTTTTCCTGCACCCCCCGCTTCCGCGGCCGATGACGTCGAAATGCGGATGCGATGATGACGCGCTTTAGATCTTCTTTTCGCGGTAACCCTGCGTCCCGAGCGGATAGCCGGGCATGATGTCGTAGGGGTGGGCCCAGCCGGGCAGGGCCTCGATGCGCTTGAGCCACGCGCCGATCGCCGGATGCTCCTTGGCGATATCGAAACCGAACTCCTCGGCCGGATAATAGAGATAAGCGCACATCGAGATGTCGGCGATGGTCGGCCGGTCGCCGAGCAGGAACGGCGCCTTCTCCAGCCGCTTGTTGACGATGGCGAGGTTGCCGTCGATGCGGCCTTTCAGGAAGGCGAGCACGGCCGGATCGCCCGGCGGCTTCGCCAGTGTGCGCAGGAAGCGGAACGGCCCGAGGAAGCCGTTGACCTTCTGGTTGTCGAAGATCATCCAGCGCAGCGCCTCGAGCTCCTCGTCCTCGCCCTTGGGCAGGAACTTGCCGGTCTTGCGCGCCAGATAAGTGAGGATCACAGCCGACTGCGTCAGCTTCTTGTCGCCGTCGACCAGCACCGGGACTTCGCCCATTTCGTTGACGTCTTCGCGGTACTCCGGCTTGCGCTGCACGCCGCCGGCGAAGAAGTCGACCCAGACCGGCTCCCATTTGGCGCCGATCAGGTTGAGCATCAGCGCGGCACGGTACGCGTTGCCGGATTGGGCGAAGCAGTAGAGCTGGTAGTCAGCCATTGAACGTAATCCCCTTGTGATTTCGCCGGCAGTCTAGCGCGACAGCGTGAGCGGTGTCTCGGCACCGGATTTGCCCTCGAAGCCGTCGCCGGCGACGCGGAAGGCGCCGAGGACGGCATCGTCGCCGCCGACGACGGTGAGAACGCCCTCGGCCAGCCGCCACCGCCGCGCCAGGAAGAAGCGCTCGGGGCAGCCGCCGTCCGGTGTGATGCGCCCTTCGCCGGCGCCGGGCGGACCGGTGAAGGTCAGCCCGCAGGTCGGTGCATTCGGCGCCCTCAGGATCCAGCGGCCTTCCATGCCGAGATCACGCATCGCCGCCGCCGCCGGCGTCTCGCCGGCGCCATCGAGCAACGACGAGCCGCCGCCGCAGCCGGCGAGTGACACGATCGCGAGGGACAGGATTGCGAGAGGCTTGCCGGTGTCGCGGCGCAAGGACGGTCCCTTATTTCATGGTCGGAATCGTGAACTCGGCGCCGCCTTTGGTGCCGCTCGGCCACCGCGACGTCACGGTCTTGGTCTTTGTATAGAAGCGCACCGAGTCGGGCCCATGCTGATTGAGATCGCCGAAGCCGGAGCGCTTCCAGCCGCCGAAGGTGTGATAGGCGAGCGGCACCGGAATGGCGAAATTGACGCCGACCATGCCGACCTGGACCCGGCTGACGAAATCGCGCGCCGCGTCGCCGTCGCGTGTGAAGATGGCAACGCCATTGCCGTATTCATGGGTCGAGGGCAGGGCGACGGCTTCCTCGTAGTCCTTCGCGCGCACCACCGAGAGTACGGGGCCGAAAATCTCGTCCTTGTAGATCTTCATGTCGGGCTTGACCTCGTCGAACAGGCAACCGCCCATGAAGAAGCCCTTCTCGTAACCCTGCATCTTGAAGCCGCGGCCGTCGACGGCGAGTTTGGCGCCTTGCTTGACGCCGGTGTCGACGTAGTTCTTCACGCGCTCGAGCGCCGCCTTGGTGACCAGCGGTCCATAGTCGGCCTGCGGATCGGTGGAGAGCCCGATCTTTAACGTCTCGACGCGCGGGATCAGCTTGTCCATGAGAATGTCCGCAGTCTTCTGCCCAACCGGCACCGCGACGGAGATCGCCATGCAGCGCTCGCCGGCCGAGCCGTAGCCGGCGCCGATTAGCGCATCGACCACCTGATCCATGTCGGCGTCCGGCATCACGATCATGTGGTTCTTGGCGCCGCCGAAGCACTGCACCCGTTTGTTGTGCGCGGCTCCGGTGGCATAGATGTATTGCGCGATGTCGGACGAACCGACGAATCCGATCGCCCTGACGCGCGGGTCGGTCAGGATGGTATCGACCGCCTCCTTGTCGCCGTTGACGACATTGAGGATGCCTTCCGGCAGGCCGGCCTCAAGGAACAGCTCGGCGATGCGCATCGGCACCGACGGATCGCGCTCCGACGGCTTGAGGATGAACGCGTTGCCGCAGGCAATGGCCGGGGCGGCTTTCCAAAGCGGGATCATGGCCGGGAAGTTGAACGGTGTAATCCCGGCAACAACGCCTAGCGGCTGCCTGATCGAGTAGAGGTCGATACCGGGGCCGGCGCCTTCGGTGAATTCACCCTTCAACAGGTGCGGAATACCGCAGGCGAACTCAACCACTTCGAGGCCGCGCTGGATGTCGCCCTTGGCGTCCGGCGCGGTCTTCCCGTGCTCGGACGACAGCAGCTTGGCCAGCGCGTCATGTTCCTTCTGGATCAGTTCGAGGAATTTGAACATCACGCGGGCGCGGCGCTGCGGATTGGTTGCCGCCCAGGCCGGCTGCGCGGCTTCGGCGTTGGCGATGGCCTTCTCGACCTCGGCCCTGGACGCCAGCGCGACCTTGGCCTGCACCTCGCCGGTATTCGGATCAAAGACGTCGCTCGTCCGCCCGGAGTTCCCCTTGACGGTCTTGCCGCCGACGAAATGACCGATCTCACGCATGGCAGTGCTCCCATTTGTTTTCTTGCCCGTACCGGACCCTTGGAGGTCGGTTTGGATGGCTCTCTGATCTTGCTCACGTAGCGCAGGGACTGTCTCCCGCAAAGCGTCCGCCAACTTCACTTTGGCGCCCGTCGTGCCTCCTGGAAACCCCGCAGGAACCTGACGATAACGGAGAAGTCCTTGGCGCCCATCCCGGTATCGGACAACTCCTGATACAGCGAAGCTGCCTCGGCGCCGAGCGGCGTTGCAACCCCGGCGGCCAGCGCCGCTTGCTGGGCCAGATTCATATCCTTGAGCATCATGTTGACGGTAAACCCCGGCTCATAATCGCGATTGGCAGGTGATGTCGGCACCGGACCCGGCACCGGGCAGTAGCTTGTCAGCGACCAGCATTGGCCGGACGATCGCGAGCATACTTCGAAAACCTTTTGCGCCGTGATGCCGAGCTTTTCAGCCAGAACGAACGCTTCGCTGATGCCGGTCATGGTGATTCCGAGCACCATGTTATTGCATATCTTGGCCGCCTGGCCGGTGCCCGCGTCCCCGCAATGGATGATTGAACTGCCCATTGCCGAGAGAAACGGTTCGGCCCGCTCGAATGTTGCCGGGGCAGCGCCGACCATGAATGTCAGCGTGCCGGCAAGCGCGCCGCCGGTACCGCCGGAGACCGGGGCGTCGGCGAACATGATGCCGGCTTTGGCGGCGGCATCCGCGATGACATGCGTGGTCTCGATGTCGATCGTCGAACAGTCGATCAACAGAGCTCCGGGTTTCGACGTCGCAATGATTCCCGCGGGATCGAGATAAGCTGCCCGAACCTGCGGCCCGGCCGGCAGCATGGTGATGATCACGTCGGCGTCGCGCGCCGCTTGCGCGATGTTGTCGGCGCACCGGCCTCCCTTGCTGGCCAACGCGGCCAAAGCGGGTGCGCTCACGTCAAAACCGATCACGTCGTGGGCCGCTTTCAAGAGATTGGCCGCCATCGGGGCGCCCATATTGCCCAGGCCGATAAAGCCGATCGTCGCCATTCCTCGCCCTCTCCATTCCTCAAACAGTCAATTTCTGTGCAAGAATTGGCATTCCTTGATCGTGACTGGTATTCTTATTTCTGCACATCGCAGGTGTTGAAACCGTCGCATGCCGCCGATGGAGATGCTTTTGTCCACTGAATTGTGCCGTTATTTGTTTGACTGATTGGACCGGTGACCGACATGCGGGGCGGCAATTTCAAGTGGGACGATCTGCGCTATTTTCTTGCTGTCGCGCGAACAGGTCGACTAACCTCTGCAGCCATTCAACTGCATCAGTACCACACGACGGTCAGCCGTCGCATATTGGCGCTTGAGACGTCGCTCGCCGCGCCGCTCTTTGATCGCACCCCCCAAGGCTACACGCTGACGGAATTCGGTCAGCGCCTCCTCGTCACCGCCGAGGCGATCGAAAATACGACGCTCGCGGCGCCGGCGGATGTCCGAGGCTCGAAGCCGCTCGTGTCGGGCAGCGTTCGCATCGGTGCGCCCGACGGTTTTGGTACGTTCTTTCTCGCGCCGCGCCTGGGCAATTTACGGGGGCAGTTTCCGCAGCTTGATCCCGAACTTGTCGCCATGCCGCGGATTTTCAGCCTGTCCAAACGCGAAGCCGATATCGCGATCGGTCTGAGCCGGCCGAAAGAAGGGCGCGTATTTGCGCGCAAGTTGACCGACTATCAGCTCGGCCTCTACGCGACGCGGGTCTATTTGACCGGCAGGCCTGCGATTCGAAATGTTGCCGACCTCCGTGACAACATACTCATCGGCTATGTTGATGAGTACATCTTTACGCCGGAGCTGGACTATCTGCCGCTTATTCTGCCGGGGCTCGCGGCGCACATACGTAGCTCAAATCTCGTTGCGCAGCACAATGCGACGCTTGCCGGCGCCGGCATTTGTGTGCTGCCGCGCTTCATGGCCCGAGGAAACTCACGCCTTGTTCCGGTTCTCGAGGATACCGTCAAACTGGTGCGAACATTCTGGTTGATCGCTCATGCCGATTTGCGCAATCGGCCCCAGATCCGTGCCACGAGCGACTTTATCGCGCGCGAGGTTCGTGCGGCGCGGTCGGTCTTCCTGGGTGAGGAAACCGTGACACTTCCCCGAGGTCGCCGGAGCCGATGAGGGCAGGGCCGCGGTAACGGCGGTATGCCGGCCGATTTATGCACAGTCGCTGTGCCGGAGCGCTGCTACCGCAAGAGGCGAGGGAACAATAGGCTTCAATAAAGCCTCAAAACGTGGGTTCTTTCACGATCTTCAGGGAGACGTCCATGCGACACGGATCATTGGCCGCGCTACTCAGTCTTGGATTTCTCGTTTTCCATACGGCGAATGCGCAAAGCGCCGATGACGTCGTCAAAATCGGAGTCCTCAACGATCAGGCCGGCCTGTACGGGGACTTCGGCGGCAAGACCTCCGTCGACGCCGCGCGCATGGCGGTTGAGGATTTCGGCGGCAAGGTTCTGGGCAAGTCCATCGAGATTGTCAGCGGCGATCACCAGAATAAAGCGGACGTCGGGTCCGCGGTCGCGCGGCGCTGGTTCGATGTCGATGGCGTCAGCGCGGTGACGGACCTCACGAATTCGGCTGTCGCTCTTTCGGTGCAGCAGATTGCCAAGGAAAAAGGGAAGGTCACGTTGGCTGTCGGGCCGGCGACCACGAGGCTGACCAACGAAGACTGTTCTCCGACCGGCTTCCATTGGGCGTTCGATACTTATTCGCAAGCGGTGGGGACGGCCCGCGCGGTGGTCGCCACAGGCGGCAAGAGTTGGTACATTCTCGCCGCCGACTATGCCTTCGGCCACCAAATGGCCGCTGATCTTGAACGCGTGGTCAAGGCAAGCGGCGGTACTGTGCTCGGCCAGGCCAAGCATCCAACCGGCACAATGGATTTCTCTTCGTTCCTGCTGTCCGCGCAATCATCTAAGGCGCAAGTGGTCGGTCTTGCCAATGCGGGTGCCGACACCGTGAATTCAGTCAAACAGGCCGGCGAGTTTGGTCTTGCCGCCGGCGGCCAGAAACTCGTCGGGCTGGTGGTCGTCATCAGCGATGTCCACGCGCTGGGGCTCAAGCTCGCCAATGGGCTGGTCTTTACCACGGCATTTTATTGGGATCGCGACGATGCATCGCGTGCGTGGTCGAAGCGATTCTTCGACCGGACCGGGCGCATGCCCGGAATGGTGCAGGCCGGCACCTATTCTTCGGTTCTGCACTATCTGAAGGCCGTGAAGGCGGCGGGAACGATTGATGGCAAGGCGGTTTCCGACAAAATGCGGGAATTGCCGGTCGACGATTTCTTCGCCAAAGGGCGCGTGCGCCAGGATGGCCGCATGGTGCACGACATGTACCTTGTCGAGGTCAAGACGGCCGCTGAATCGAAGGCGCCGTGGGACTACTACAAGGTCCTCCGCACCATTGCTGCCGAAGACACCGCGCAGCCGCTCAGCGCGAGCAAATGTGCACTTGTTAACAAGTGATGGTGGTTTGCGAGAGAGCTTGACGATCTGAAGCCGGCAGGGTCCTGGCTGGCAGGACCTTGCCGTGTGCCGGCCGCAAGCCCCTGATTTCTAGCGCATTTTCCTCCCGCAGGATGCGGGAGCAGGGGATTTCAGTAAAGATTTCCTTTCATTTTCATTAGCCTTTACCCCCCCTTAAGCGGCCACGGGCTAGGGTCGCCCCATCATGCCGGCTTTGACGCCGTGCCAAGCGTTGCGTGTGGGGTAAGTTATGGATATCACGACGGGTCTTGGTCTGGTTGCCGGCGCCGCCGTCATCGCAACACTCATCCTCATGGGCGGCGACTTCCGGATGTTCTACGACATCCACGCCGTCATTATCATTGGCGGCGGCTCGCTCGCGGCGACATTGATCCGCTTCCCGCTGGTCGCGATTGTGCACGGCCTGCCGCTCGGCATGAAGTTCGCCTTCACCATGCGCAACATCACCCAGCGCGAGCTGGTCGATGAGATCGCCGGCCTTGCCGAGATCATGCGCAAGGAAGGTCCGATCGGCCTGGAAAAGGCCGAAACCGACGACGTGTTCCTCGCCAAGGGCATCCGGTTCGTCGCCGACGGCTACGATGCCGGGTTCATCCGCGACAATCTGGAGCGCGACCGCGACAACTTCCTCACCCATCTCGACGAGGGTCAGAAAATCTATCGCGCCATCGGCGACTGCGCGCCCGCCTTCGGCATGATCGGCACGCTGATCGGCATGGTGCAGATGTTCGCCAACATGACGGACCCTTCCAAGCTCGGTCCGTTCATGGCGATCGCGCTGCTCGCGACCTTGTACGGCGCCATCGTGGCCAACCTGTTCTGCCTTCCGATCGCGGACAAACTGCACGTCAAGCTGGTCGATGAGGAAATCAACCGCACGCTGATCATCGACGGCATCCTGATGATGCGCGAGGCCAAGAGTCCCGCGCTGGTGCGCGAAATGCTGCTCGCCTACCTGCCGGAAAAGCACCGACACGTGGAAGAAGGGGCGGAGAGCGCCGCCGCGACCGCTTAGGGTCGGGGCGCGGGCTTTCTTCAAGAGTAGAAGCGTATGGCCAGAAAACGCGGCGGACACAGTGGCGGGCACGGCTGGTTCGTCACCTTCGCGGACCTCATGGCGCTGCTGATGGCCTTCTTCGTGATGCTCGTCGCGTTCTCGACGCAGGATCAGGCCAAGCTCCAGGTCGTCGCCGGCTCGATGCGCGATGCCTTCGGCGTCCAGGACAAGGTGCGCTATACCGGCGTGCTCGAAATCATGGGTCTGCCGACGCGACCGAAGCTCAAGAGCGTCGCCAATATCGATCCCAAGGATGCCTCGCCGACGCCGGCGCCCGATGAAAACGGCATGAACCGGACCTACGGCGCGAGCATGAAAGAAGATCGCAAATTCGCGCTGGCCGCGGCGTCATTGCGTCAGGCGCTTCAGAGCATGCCGGAGATCGCGGAGATCTCCAAGCATGTGATGCTTGAGGAGACGCGGCAGGGGCTCAACATCGAAATCACCGACCAGGACGGCCGTTCGATGTTCGCCGACGGATCCAAGGAGCCTTACGAGCGCACGCGGCTTCTGATCCAGCGCATCGCACCGGCGCTCAAAGCGATGCCACTGCGCATTTCCATTACCGGTCACACCGCCACATCGACGATACCGCCGCGGCCGGGCTACGGTCCGTGGGAACTGTCTGCCGACCGGGCGAATGCCGTACGTCAAATTCTCGCCGCCGAAGGCGTGCCGGCCGGTCATATCTTCATGGTAGCTGGCAGGGCCGACACCGATCCATTGTTTCCCGACAGCCCGTCGCTGGCGCCGAACCGCCGCGTGACCATCACGCTGATCCGCGAGGAGCCGCCGATACCGGCCGACTTGAAGCCTTGACGGCGGTTCAAGTTGGTGTTTTCGGGGGCGTGTCCTCAGCAAGTCAAGCGTAAAGGCCGGTATTCTCTCGCTGAGGCCGATGATATAAGCCCGCCTTCCTGGTCCCGTCGCGGACCCGAACAGTGAAGAGAGACGGCGTGAACGAACCGGCAGCGTCGGCCGATGTGAAGGCTCCGGGCATGGGCGAGACGAAGCCGCCAGGCTTCTATGCGCTCGCTCTTGGCAGCCTGGGCGTCGTCTACGGCGACTTCGGCACCAGTCCGCTTTACGCCTTTCGGGAAGCGGTCAATGCCGGCGCAAATGGCGGCCCGGTCACCAACGAGGTGGTCCTCGGCGTTCTTTCGATGATCGTCTGGTCGCTGATCATCGTCGTTACCATCAAATACATCGTCATCCTGCTGCGGGCGGACAATAACGGCGAGGGCGGCACGCTGTCGCTGACGGCGCTGGCGTTCCGGGCGCTGGGCCACCGTACAATGCCGATCTTCATGCTCGGCGTCATCGGCGCGGCGATGTTCTACGGGTCGAGCTTCATCACGCCGGCGCTGTCCGTAATGTCGGCGGTCGAGGGCCTCAAGGTCGCGGCGCCGGCCTTCGAGCCCTACGTACTGCCGCTAACCGTGGTCATCCTCGTCGGCCTGTTCGCCGTGCAGTCGCACGGGACCGGCCGCGTCTCCGCCTTGTTCGGCCCCGTCACCGCGATATGGTTCGTCGTGCTCGCCATTATGGGTGGCGTGCACATCATGGATCACCCGCTCGTTTTCCATGCGCTGAATCCGTTCTATGCGGTCATGTTCATGGTCGACAATGGGACGATCGCGCTGGTGACCCTGGCGGCCGTGTTTCTCGCGGTGACCGGCAGCGAAGCCCTCTACGCCGACCTCGGTCATTTTGGCCGCAAGCCGATCCAGGCCGCCTGGGTATTTCTCGTGCTGCCCGCGCTGCTGATCAACTATTTCGGGCAGGGGGCGCTGGTCCTTGCCAATCCCGCCACCATTGTCGATCCGTTCTACCGGCTGGTGCCGGATTCGCTGCTATTGCCGCTGGTCGCGCTCGCGACCCTCGCAACCGCGATCGCCAGCCAGGCGGTGATCACCGGCGCCTATTCGATCACGCAGCAGGCGATCCAGCTCGGCATGCTGCCGCGCTTCGAAATCCGCCATACCTCGGCGGCGCATTACGGTCAGATCTATATGCCGCGCGTGAACACGACGCTGATGGTCGGCGTGTTGCTGCTCGTCTTCATGTTCCGCACTTCGGGCGCGCTCGCCCATGCCTATGTGCTTGCGGTGTCGGCAGCCAGTCTGATGGCTGGGCTTCTGGGTTTCATCGTGGTCCGGCGGCTTTGGAAATGGCCGCTCTGGGCCACCGGCCTCGTGATGACCCCGCTGATCGCGGTCGACAGCCTGTTCTTTGCGGCAGCGACCATGAAGCTCGTGGAAGGCGCCTGGGTGCCGGTCCTGTTCGGCATTGTCATCGTTCTGATCATCCTGTCCTGGCGGCGCGGCAGCGCTATTCTGGTCGGTAAGACGCGCCGCGCCGAAGTGCCGGTCGATACGTTGGTGCGCAACCTTGAAAAGAAGCCGCCGCACATCGTGCCCGGCACCGCCGTTTTCCTGACCAGCGACCCGGATTTTGCGCCGACGGCGCTGCTGCATAACCTCAAGCACAACAAGGTTCTGCATGAGCACAACGTCATCCTTACCGTTGTCACGGCGGATACGCCTCGCGTGACCGAAGACGAGCGAGTGCGCATTACACCGTTGTCGGAGCGGTTCTCCCGCGTCTCGCTGAAGTATGGCTACATGGAGCAGCCGAACGTGCCCAAGGCGCTTGCGATTGCGCGCAAGCTCGGCTGGACCTTCGACATCATGTCCACGTCATTCTTCCTGTCGCGCCGCGCTCTGAAACCGTCGTCGCAATCCGGCATGCCGGCCTGGCAGACCCACCTGTTCATCTATCTCGCCCGCTCGGCCAGCGACGCCACCGACTTCTTCCAGATTCCGACTGGCCGCGTGGTCGAGGTTGGCACCCAGGTGACGGTCTAGCGCCGCAAAAGCCGCGTGCGGTAGGCCGCGATCCCGGCTAGACAGGGCCGTTCGGACCGAAGGAGTTGCCGTTATGGCCGATGAAATGCCGCGTGCCGACGAGGTGATCAATCTGACGCCTCAGGAGGTCGCCGAGGGCGTGCGCGCAGGGCGCATGCTGCTCGTTGACGTGCGCGAGCCCAACGAGACGGCGGTCGAACGTTATCCGGGCGCAGTGCTGCTGCCGCTGTCGACGTTCGACCCGGCCCAGATCCCCGATCCGCAGGGCAAGCAGGTGGTCTTCGCTTGCCGCTCCGGCCGGCGCTCGATCACGGCGTCGGTGGCGGCGCAGGACGCCGGCTATCCCTACGACCACCACGTTGCCGGCGGCATCCTGGGCTGGAAGGCGGCGGGACTGCCGACCGAGACCTGACGCATCACCGCCAGCGGCGGTGCAGCCAGAGCCACTGTTCGGGATGCTCGCGCACCCAGCCCTCGATGATGGTGGTAATGACCTGCATCGTAGCGGCGATGTCGACATCGCCTTTGGCGTCGCGCACCGGCTTGATCTCGTCGGTCAGTTCCGCGGTGAAGCGGTTGCCCGGCAGGCGGATGACGCGCACGCCGACGATCGGGCAATCGAAGTGCTGCGCCAGCCGTGCGATCAGCGGATTGGCGTTGGTCTTGCGGCCGAAGAACGTCACCTCGACGCCGCGCACATAATACTGATCGACCAGCATTCCGATATGTGCGCCGCGTTTGAGGGCGTCGGCGATGCGCACCGGCGCATCGAGCCCGGTCGCGATCAATTCGCCCATACTGGCGGTGCGGGTCTCGCGCACCCAGCGGTCGATGGCAGCGATATTGGGCCGGCGATACAACGCCGCGCTGTCGAGGTTCTGGCTGGCGGCGAGCACCGCCGGCAGTTCCCAGTTGGCCAGATGCGCGGTGAACACCAAAGCCGGCTTGCCGTCATTGGCCAGCGCGAGAAACTTGTCGGCCAGGGGCTGCGGAATCTCGAATCGTCCGCGTTCGGGATGCTCGAGGTCGTAGTCGATAAGACGGTCAAGCTGCGTGAACTCGGCGCCGACGCGGCCGAGATTGTCCCAGACGCCGAGCAGGATGCGGTCGATTTCCTGCGGCGACTTCTCCGGAAAGGCGGCGGTGAGGTTGGCGCGGCCGATTTTGTGTTCGGGGAGCAGGGGGCCGATCATCCGCATGAAGCGGCCGGCCGCGTTCGCCATTGCATCGGGGCGTGCCAGACGCATCAGGTGAATGATGCCAATCGCCAGCGTTCCAGCCACCGCGTTGCCGGCAGCCTTGATGCCGCGACGCAGCCGCTGTTTCAGGCCCCCGCGCGCCATCAGAAGTTGATGATGACTTTGCCGAAGACCTGACGGCCTTCGAGCCGCGCCAGACCCTTCTCGAAGTCGGTCAGCGAGAACTCGCTGTCGATGATCGTAGACATGCCGCCTGCCATCTTGGCGAGGCTCTCGTGAATGTTGCGGATGGTGCAGCCGAACGAGCCGAAGATCTTGTACTGCTGCTGGAACAGCTGCATCAGGTTGATGGTTACGGTCGGGCCGGCCGTGGAGCCGCAAGTGACGAGGCGGCCGCCGCGCTTCAGGCAGAACAGCGAGGCGTTGAAGCCTTCGCCGCCGACATGCTCGAACACGACATCGACGCCTTTTTTCTGTGTGAGCTTGCGCGTCACGCCTTCGAAACGGTCGGTCTTGTAGTTGATGACATGATCGGCGCCGAGCGCCTTGGCTTTCTCGGCCTTGGAGTCGTCACCGACTGTGGTGATGACGGTGCAGCCGAGCGCCTTCGACATCTTGATGGCAACCGAGCCGATGCCGGAGCCGGCGGCGTGAACCAGCACGGTCTCGCCGGCCTTCAGCTTGGCATTGTCGAACAGCATGTGCTGCGTAGTGCCGAAGGCGATCGGCGCGCAGGCGGCATCGCGCAAGCTGACATTGTCCGGCACCGGCACCACGAGGCGCGCCGGCATGTTCATGAGGTCGCGGGCGAAACCGTCGATGTGAAAGCCGAACACACCGCCGACGTTTTCGCACAGGTTGTCGCGGCCGTCGCGGCAGTTGGCGCAATGCCCGCAGGTCATCGCGCCATACATCGTGACCTTCTGGCCCGGCTTGAAGCCCGCCACGCCCGGACCGACCGCGGCGATCTCGCCGGAAGCCTCGGCACCGACAATCAGCGGCAGCTTGCGCTTGGCGAAGGCCATGCCGCGAAAGCCCCAGACGTCGAGATGATTGAGGCCGACGGCCTTGATGCGGACCTGCACCTCGCCTTCGCCCGGCGCGGCGGGGTCGGGCAGGTCGACCAGTTCGAGCTGGCGGTCGCCGATCAGTTGCAATGCGCGCATGGTATGAACTCGGCCGTGCGACGAATTACGCCGCCGGCTCCAGGCCCATGATCAGCGCAACGTTCTGCCCGCCGAAGCCGAACGAGTTCGACATGGCGTGCGTGACGCGGGCATCGCGGGCTTTGTTGGGCACGACGTCGAGCTGGATCGTCGGGTCGGGCACGTCGTAATTGATGGTGGGCGGAATACGCTGGTTCTGCAGCGTCAGCAACGAAAACACGGCCTCGACCGCGCCTGCGGCCGACAAAGTGTGACCGATCATCGACTTGTTCGACGAGATCGGCACCGTCTTCACGCGCTCGCCCAGGGCGGCGGTGAGACCGATATATTCCATCTTGTCGTTTTCCGGCGTCGAGGTCCCGTGCGCGTTGATGTAGTCGATGGCCTCGGCGTCGAGGCCGGCGTCCTTCAACGCGTTCTTGATGCAGCCGATGATCGGCTTGCCGTCCGGGCTCGAACGGGTACGGTGGAAGGAGTCGGCCATCTCGCCGCAGCCTTCCATGACGCCGATGATGGTGGCGCCGCGCGCCTTGGCGGAATCGTAGCTTTCCAGCACCAGGGCGCCGGCGCCTTCTGCCATGATGAAGCCGTCGCGGTTCTTGGCGAAGGGCCGTGAGGCACCCTGCGGGTTGTCGTTGGTCGTCGACAAGGCGGACAGCAGCGAGAAGCGGATGACGGCTTCGGGATTGATCGAGCCGTCGGTGCCGATGCAGAGCGCGGCATCGGTGTCGCCGCGGCGGATCGCTTCGACGCCGAGTTGAACGGCGCTGGCGCCGGACGCGCAGGCGGTCGATAGAGAGATCGGCGAGCCCTGCGTGCCGAACTTGTCGGCGATGTGGTTGGCAACCGAGCCGAACAGGAAGCGTTCGTGATAGGCGGGAAACTGCGGCGCGGCGCGCAGCAGATCATCATAGCTTAAAGGACCGTTGGCGCCGGACTTTGCGCTCAGCTCCATGCGCTGCGGCCATTCGATCTCGATCGGCGGCACGGCGACGAACAGCGGGCCGGGGAACGATCCGGCGGAGCCGACGCCGGACTGCGCGACGGCTTCCTCGGCGGCGAGATCGGCGAAGCGTTCGGCCAGCGCGGCGGATGTCATCTCGCCAAGAAAATCGATGGTGCCGGCGATGCGGGTCTTCATGCCATCGGTTGCGAAACGGGTGATTTGGCGGATGCCGGACTGGCCCGCGGTGAGCTTGGCCCAGTTATCGACCTTGCCAGCACCAAGTGAGGTGACGACGCCCAGGCCGGTGACGACGACGATGGGCCTGCCGAACTTGTCTTTTCCGGAAGCCATGTTGCTCTCCCTCAGCCGACGCGCTCGACCAGCGCGATGCCTTCGCCGCGCCAGTGGCCGACGCCGGTTACCACGACCTGATCCAGAGGGCCGTTCATCGGCTTCTCCAATCCGGTCGGATCGCTCGGCGGGTAAAGGCTGCCATGAGCAAGCGCCACGGTCGCCAGGGCCACATTCATCGCGAATTGCGGCTCCATCCCATGACCGAGATAGGTGGCGGTGGCGCGCACGGCAAGCTCGCCATGCTGCTCGAGGAAGGCGCGTTCTTCGGCCGTCGCCTGGGCGGCGCCGGTCGCGCCCGACAGGATGGCGGCATGGCCACCTTTGACCTTGTCCTTGATCTTGTCCCAGAGCTTGCCGAGCGTCTGGGTGATGGTGCCCGGCTGGCGCGAGGCACGGTCGGCGACGACCGCCGACAGGCGCGCCAGCGGCTTGGCGCCGCGCTTTTCGGCGTGCTCACGCGATTCAATCACGAGGAAGGCGCCTAGCGAGCCGAGCGCGAAGCCGCCCTTGTCGCCGCGCTCCCATACCGGAACGAACTTGTCCTTCAGACATTCGCCGGCGAACTCATAAAGCAGGAGCATTTCCGGGCGTTCGCCGTTGTGTGCGCCGCCGACGAGAGCGATGTCGCTCTGACCTGCGGCGATGCGCGACAACGCGATGCGCACGGCGTCGACACCGGCCGCTTCTTCGCCCATGAATGTGCGCGAGGAGCCGGTGACGCCATGTACGATCGAGATGTTGCCGGCGAGAAGATTGGACAACTGCGCCAGGAAGAGGGTGGGGCGCAGATCGCCCATCAGCCGCTCATTGAGAAACGCCGCCGGATTGGCCGTTTTCGTATAACCGTCGAGGATTGTCGCATCGACCTTCAGGTCGCGTTCGCCGCCACCGGCCGCGACGATCATATCCATCTGCGACAGGATCTCGGTGTTGCCTTTGACGCCGGCGGAATCGAGCGCAAGACCGGCGGCATAAGTGCCGATGCGCTGCCAGTTTTCCATCTGGCGCTGATCGCCCTTCTTCGGGATCTGCGCGTCGAAATTCACCGGCGCCAGCGGATGCACGACGAAGGGAGCGAAGGTGGTTACGTCGGCGGACGGCTGCCCCGCCGACAGTCTCTGCCAATGCGCGTCAACGCCTTCGCCAAGCGTGGAGACGATGCCGACACCCGTAATCCAGGCTTCGCGCTTCGCCTCAGGCATTGAGTGCCGCCTCCGGTGTGAGGCCGACGCGGGCGGCCAGTTTGAGCATTTCGCCGGCGAGCTCCCTGTTGGGAAACTCCATCACGCGAAGGGTGATGGTGGCGTCGCAGACCTGCTTGCCGTTGTTCTTCACCTTGGCGTCGAGCACAGCATAGCCGGAGCCTTCGTGCACGAGTTTGGATTCGATGTTGAGCACGTAGCCGGGCAGTACGAAGGTGCGCATCTTGGCTTCCTTGACGGAAGCCAAAAAAGGCATGCGATCGAAGCGGTTCATGGCCGAGATCAGCCAGCCGGACGTTTGCGCCATGGCTTCGATGAGCAGGACGCCCGGCATCAGCGGAAAACCGGGGAAATGGCCCTCGAAAACGGTACTGACAGACGGCACCGTCGCCTCGCAGCTGATGCGCCGCTCGGCGAGATCAAGGTCGACGATGCGGTCGATCAGTTGGAAATATTCGAGGCGCATAATACTAGGCGTCAGGCCTCTTTGGTGGCCACGAGCTCGTCGATGCGAGCGGCCAGGTTCTTGAGAACGAAATATTGGTCGGTGGTCGCCTTGCCGTCGGAGACCTCCTGGGTCCACTGCTCGAGCGGCAGCTTGATCCCGAACGCCTTGTCGATGGCGAAGGCGATATCGAGGAAATCCAGGCTGTCGATGCCCAGATCGTTAATGGCATGACTTTCGGGCGTAATGGAATCGCGCGGAATATCGCACGTCTCGGCGATAATATTGGCAATCGTCTCGAAAGTGGATGACATATTAACTCTCTGATTTTATTGACATTATTGCGACTGCCCAGTGTGGGGCGCAAAAATTGTCAGAACCGGCCTGTTAGGGTCGCGAGCCCGTATAGCGAAGCCGCACCCCAAGTTCAATGCCGGGGGCTGCCCATAACCTCGGATTACCAAGGCCTTGGCGGGGATAACGAGGGGTTGTCCGAGGATTAAAAGCGTTCCCGAGGCGGAACCTCGACCGGGGTGCAGCCGCGCCGGCCGCTCAGCACACAATCCTGGTTCTTGCGCATGGTGGCCATGGTATCCGCCAGCCAGTAGCCGACCAGGCCCAGGACTACGACAAAAGCAAAGGCGACCGCGTTGACTGCCATGCGGTGGCGGTAATCGTCGGGGGTTTCGTCGCCCGTATATTTGGTCAGGTCCTCGACGACGTCGGTCGTTCGGTCACTGGCTGGCCGTGGCGGCAGGGGCGTACCGGGCCGCCGGCTGAAATTGAGTATCCGCGCACCCTGTTCCGGGGCAGGAGGATCATTACTCGACATGACAACAAAAAGCCTATCACGCTTGCTAACCGCTTTCGATGGGACGCGGCGATGGACGCTTCCCTGCCGGGACCATAGTATGCGCGCAATGCACGGGACCTCATATCCTCGGCGTTTGCTGGCTGTGGCAGCAGCCTATGTCGTGGCGCTACAGCTTGTGCTGCTGCCGCTGACGTTGGCAGCCGCCGATCCATTGTCTGGGCCGCTCTGTTCGCAGGTGGCGGCGCCCGCATCCAATCCCGCTTCTACCGATCCGCTCAAGGCCGGCACTGGCTGCGCCTGCGCAGCGGGCTGCGGCATGCAATGCTGCGCCAGTCCGGCTCTGATACCGCCTTCATCCACGCATACCGTTGACCGGAGTGCTCTGTGGACACTGACGCCGGCCCCGGTCGTCGGCGCGGCCGCACTGGCACAGGCGCGAAGCCCGCATAATCCGCGCGCGCCCCCGGCAGCGTGATACCGGATCGCCTTGCCATTCACTTTAATTCGCAGGCTGCGACGCGCCGGAAGCGCGCGCCCTGCAACTTCAGGAGTTCTTCGATGTTTCGTTTCATCTGCGCCGCCGCGCTCGCTGTCATGCTCGCATCACCGGCGCTT
>JAEZEY010000295.1 GCA_023432845.1 Pseudomonadota bacterium | reverse complement strand
GGTCGAGAACGTCGAACGCAACATCGAGAACGGCCTGTCGGCGCGCGACGCCACCTATCAGGCGATGAAGGAAGTGTCGGGTCCGATCGTCGCCATCGCTTTGGTGCTGGTCGCGGTATTCGTGCCGCTCGCCTTCATCAGCGGCCTGTCCGGCCAGTTCTACAACCAGTTCGCGTTGACCATCGCCATCTCGACGGTGATCTCGGCAATCAACTCGCTGACCTTGTCGCCGGCGCTCGCCGCCCTGCTGCTCAAGGGCCATGACGCGCCGAAGGACTGGCTGACCCGCGCCATGGACAAGGTGCTCGGGCCGTTCTTCCGCCTGTTCAACAAGGGTTTCACCCGCAGCACGCGAGCCTATACCGGCGGCGTCAAGACCCTGCTCGGCCGCAAGGCCGTGGTCGTGGGCGTCTACGGCGCCTTGGTCGCCGTCACGCTCGGCCTGTTCCAAATCGTGCCCGGCGGCTTCGTGCCGGCGCAGGACAAGCAGTATCTCGTCGGCTTCGCGCAACTGCCCGACGGCGCCACGCTCGACCGCACCGAGGACGTCATCCGGAAAATGAGTGACATCGCGCTCAAGGAGCCCGGCGTCGAAAGCGCGGTCGCCTTCCCCGGCCTGTCGATCGCCGGCTTCACCAACTCATCAAACGCCGGCATCGTCTTCGTCACGCTCAAGCCCTTCGCCGAGCGCACGACGCCGAACCTGTCCGGCGGCGCCATCGCCATGGCGCTGAACCAGAAGTTCTTCGGCATCGACGAAGCCTTCATCGCCATGTTCCCGCCGCCGCCCGTGATGGGCCTCGGCACTATCGGCGGCTTCAAGCTGCAGATCGAGGATCGCGCCGGCCTCGGCTACAAGGCCCTCGACGACGCCACCAAGGCGTTCCTCGGCAAGGCGATGACCGCGCCGGAACTCGCCGGCCTGTTCACCAGCTATCGCGTGAACGTGCCGCAGCTCTACGCCGACATCGACCGCACCGCCGCGCGCCAGCTTTCGGTCGCGGTGCCGGACATCTTCGAGACGCTGCAGGCCTATCTCGGCTCGGTCTACGTCAACGACTTCAACAAGTTCGGCCGCACCTACTCGGTGCGCGTGCAGGCCGACGCCAAGTATCGCGCGCATGCCGAGGATATCGCCCGCCTGCAGGTGCGCTCGACCACCGGCCAGATGGTGCCGCTCGGCGCCGTGCTGAAGATGAAGACCACGGCGGGCCCCGAACGCGCGCAGCGCTACAACGGCTTCCTTGCCGCCGACGTTTCCGGCGGCCCGGCCCCCGGCTATTCGTCGGGCCAGGCGCAGGACGCCATCGAACGCATCGCCGCGGAGACGCTGCCCGCCGGCATCAGCTACGAGTGGACCGAACTCACCTACCAGCAGATCCTTGCCGGCAACTCGGCGGTGCTGATCTATCCGCTGGCGATCCTGCTCGTGTTCCTGGTGCTGGCTGCGCTCTATGAAAGCCTGATCCTGCCGGTCGCCATCCTGATGATCGTGCCGATGGGCCTGATGGCGGCCATGGCCGGCGTCTGGCTGACCGGCGGCGACAACAACATCTTCACCCAGATCGGCCTGTTCGTGCTGGTCGGCCTGTCGGCGAAGAACGCCATCCTGATCGTGGAGTTCGCGCGCGAACTGGAATTCGCCGGCAGGAAGCCGTTCGAGGCCGCGCTCGAAGCCAGCCGCCTGCGTCTGCGGCCGATCCTGATGACGTCGATGGCCTTCATCATGGGCGTGCTGCCGCTCGTCACCTCGACCGGCGCCGGCGCCGAGATGCGTCACGCCATGGGCGTCGCCGTGTTCGCCGGCATGATCGGCGTCACTTTGTTCGGCATTTTCCTCACCCCGGTCTTCTATCTCTTGGTGCGCGCGCTGTCGGGCTTCCGCCCGCTGCGCAACCACAATGCCGTGACTGAGGAAATACCCGCCGCCGCTCACGCCCCCTGAGCGACGGTACAACGTGCGATGCCGCCCTTCCCCGAGGGCGGCATCGCATCGTTTTACTCCCGTCATTCCGGGGCACGCGCGATCAAGCGCGTGAACCCGGAACCCAGATACCGGTGAGAGCTTGAATCGATGGATTCCGGATCGCCAGAGCGCGTCGAAGACGCGCGTAAACGCGCTTTTGGCGCGCGTCCGGAATGACCGGGTTATTAACGCCAGCCCATCCCCGGCGCGACGTGCTTCAATATCGCCTCGATGACATGGGCGTTGTACTCGACGCCGAGCTGGTTCGGCACCGTCAGCAGTAATGTATCCGCCTCGGCGATGGCCTCGTCGCCCTTGAGCTGCGCGATGAGCTTGTCCGGCTCGGCGGCATAGCTGCGGCCGAAGATCGCGCGCTCCTTCTCGCTGAGCAGGCCGATCTGGTCCTGGCTCTCGTCGTCGTCGAAATATAGGCGGTCCTGGTCGCTCACCAACGCGAAGATCGAGCGCGACACCGAGACCCTTGGGCTCCCCGCGTGGCCCGCTTCCTTCCACGCCTCGCGATAGAGCCGGATCTGCTCGGCCTGCTGCACATGAAACGGCTTGCCGCTCTCGTCGATCTTCAGCGTCGATGACTGCAGATGCATGCCGAGCCTGGCCGCCCACTGCGCCGTCGCATTGGTCGACGCGCCCCACCAGATGCGCTGGCGCAATCCGTCCGAGAACGGCTCGAGCCGCAACAGGCCCGGCGGATTGGGAAACATCGGCCGCGGGTTCGGCTTGGCGAAGCCCTCGCCCTTCAGCAGTTCGAGAAACACCTCGGTGTGCCGCCGCGCCATGTCGGCGTCGGTCATGCCTTCGGGCGGCACATAGCCGAAGTAGCGGAAGCCATCGATCACCTGCTCCGGCGAGCCGCGCGAAATGCCGAGCTGCAGCCGGCCGCCGCTGATGAGGTCGGCGCTGCCGGCATCCTCCGCCATGTAGAACGGGTTCTCGTAGCGCATGTCGATGACGGCGGTGCCGATCTCGATCTTTTTGGTGCGCGCGCCGATCGCCGCCAGAAGCGGAAACGGCGAGCCGAGCTGGCGCGCGAAATGATGCACCCGGAAATAGGCGCCGTCGGCGCCCAGTTCCTCGGCCGCGACGGCGAGCTCGATGGATTGCTTAAGCGCGTCGGCAGCGCTGCGCGTGCCGGACTGCGGCGACGGCGTCCAGTGGCCGAAGGAGAGGAAGCCGATCGATTTGCGGTTGGTCATGGGTGCGTCCTTTGCGCCCTATCTAGGCGCGCGCGCCGCCGCTGTCACCGCGGGATCAAGCGTGAGCGGAAGGAACAGCGGTGATACCGGCAGGCCCAGCCTCACCCATAAAGGGACAGGGGAGAGAACAGCCTCCTTCGCGCGCCTCTCGCCAGCTACGCGCCCACCCTCCCCGGCCTGCCGAACCTCCACTGTAACCCCAGCAGCACGGCGCCGATAACCGGCAGCACGATGTCGCTGTATAGCATGATGCCGGCGTTGCCGGGCGCCATGTTTTGGGTGAGCGCGATCTGATGGACGTGGCCGATGGCCGCTCCGATCAAGAAGATGCCGGAGCCGACGATCGCC
>JAEZEY010000270.1 GCA_023432845.1 Pseudomonadota bacterium | reverse complement strand
CTACCACACCAGGTGCTTCATCACCGCGGTTGGCTCTTCGCCCGCCACGGCGAACGCCGTCTTCATCGCGTCGGCATTCGGCGTGTCTCGGCCGCCGAACTCCTCGGCGTGAATGCCGGCGGAGATGAACAGCATGTCGACGCCAAGGGAGCGGGCGCCTTTCAGGTCCGTGCGCACGGAATCACCGATCGCGATGACGCGCCCGGGATCGGCCTTGCGGCCGAGCGCCGCTTCCGCCTTGGCCAGCGCGAGCTCGTAGATCGGACGATACGGCTTGCCCGCATAGAGTACCTCGCCGCCCATGGTCGCGTAGAGATCGGCAATGGAGCCGGCGCAATAGACCAACTGCGTGCCGCGCTCCACGACCAGATCGGGATTGCCGCAGACCATGAACAGTTTGCGCTCCAGCGCGATCTTGAGCCGAGCGCGATAGTCCTCCGGCTTCTCGGTCTCGTCGTCGTACAGTCCGGAGCAGACGATGTAATCGGCGGTTTCCAGCGGCGCGAATTCGACGTGCAGCCCGGTGAATATCGAATGATCACGTTCCGGCCCGATGTGACAGATGCTCTGGCCCTTGCGGTGCATGATGACGTCACGCGTGACGTCGCCCGACGAGACGATGCCGTCATAGGCCTCGCGCGGCACATGCAGGCGGTCGATCTGCTTGATGACGGAGTCGCCCGGCCGCGGCGCGTTGGTGATGAAAATCACCACCTTGCCCTGGGCCCGCGCACGCATCAGCGCGTCGCAGGCGCCGGGAAACGACACTTCGCCGTTATGCACGACGCCCCAGACGTCGCACAGGAATACGTCATAGGACGACGCCAGCGCCGAGAAATGCGGGATCACCTTGGACACGTTACTGGACCGTTCAGCCTGATGATGCGCTGGCCGCGAGGTATTCGCTCAGCGTCTTGGTGGCGGCGCGACTGGCCGGTGCAGCCGACGGCGGCGCGGCGCCCTGCAGCGCCTCGGCGCGCACCGGACGCGGCGGCGAGAACAGGAAGCCCTGCCCGAAGCGCACGTCGTAGTCCAGGAGATCGACCACCGTGCTCTCGTTCTCGATACGCTCGCCGATCAAATCGATGCCGTTGCGCGCCAGGAGATCGGCGAGATCCTCGGCGTGAATGTCGCTCTGCGCCGCGGCGGCGCGGTCGAGCAGCAGGCTGGCCGGCACCTTGACGAAGCGGAACGAACGGTCGGCCAGTTCCTTCGGCTCCATGCGCAGATCCGTGACGTGATCCAGCGAAAAACGGAAGCCGGTGTCGGCCAACGCGTCGAGGCTTTCGAACTCGATCGGTCCGAACGAACGGTAGGCGTCTTGCGTGAACTCGAAGGTCAGCGAGCCGGCCAGCGCCTTGTTCGCCTCCATGAACTCGAGGAACTGTTTGAAATAGAAACCGTCGGTCAGAGTCGTCGCGTTGACGTTGCAGAACAAACCGACATCGCGGCTCTTGAGCTGCAACCGGCGCACCACCTGCACGCAGCGGAACACCAGCATGTTGTCGATCTTCGGCATCAGCCCGGCGCTCTCGGCGATGTCGACGAAGTCCACGGCCGGGATAATTTCGCCGTCCTCGGTGCGCAGCCGCGACAGCGCCTCGTAGAAGCGCACTTTGCGCTGCGGCAGTGTCACGACCGGCTGCAGATACAGGTCGATGCGGTTGGCGTCGGCCGCCTGCGCGATCATGGCGCTGATCTGCTCGCGGCTCATGCCCTTGAAGCGTGACACGCCGCTCACCGCATCGGTCTCGCTCAGCGACAGCGGGGCCTGCGGTGCCTGTTCGGGCTCCGGCTCCGGCCGCCTCGGCACGGCGTCCTCGACGAAAGCCGGTGCGGCCGTCGCTGGTTGCGCCAGGCCGGTCGGCGCGCCCAGCATCGCCTCATGCGCGGCGACGGTCTCAGCCAGTTGCCGCATCAGGCCGCCGAGTTCGCCGATCTCGGCGGCGATCGGGTCGACGGCGCCGCGGGCACGGCTGACGGTCTGCTCGACGCGGCTTTCCACCGCGGCAATGCGCCGCGACATCTCAGCCATTTGCCGCGACAGGTCGGCGGTGCCGCGCGACAAGTCGGCGATCTGGTCGCCGAGCACGCCGCGGTCGCGCAGCCTGTTGTCCACCATATTGTAGATCGCCATCGCCACAAGCGCGGCCAGCGCGACGATCGCGGCGGTGCGCGGATCGACCTTGAGGCCGAAATACAGCAGCGCGCCGAGCGAGCCGGCGATGAGCACCATGCAGACCGAGATGAAAATGGCGCTGAGACGAAGCATCAAAACGGTCCTGGGAGCCTTTCGAGCCCGGGTCTCGGGCGGCCGTGACTGATTCGCGCCCGTCGGCACCAATCTCCCTGAGTAGGCCCGCCCGCGCAACCAGGAATTCTTGCTATTCTACCGCTACTTCGCCATTCCTCCCCAGCGCCTTGCAAGCCTCACATCGGAACTCCGCCTCCCCATGACGGCATCCCGCCTCGCCTCACTGTCAGCCGCCATCGAAGCCGCACGTCTCCGGACGCTGGTGGCAATCCTGGCCCTGCATGCGCTGGTGTGGACGGCGCTGCCGACCCTTCTGTACCCGAACCTGCCGCTCGACCTGATCGAGGCCCTGACCTATGGCCGCGAATGGCAACTCGGCTATGACAAGTTGCCCCCTTTGCCTTGGTGGTTGGTGGAAGTGGCCTGGCGCATCGCCGGGCACGACTTCGCCTATTACCTCCTCGCCCAGATCGCGGTCGTCACGGCGCTGGCTTTCGTCTACGCCACGGCAAGGCCCATCGCGGGGACCGCCGGCGCGCTCACCGCGGTGCTGATCGTCGACGGCCTGCACTACCTCAACTACACCGCGGCCAAGTTCAACCACGACGTGATCCAGCTGCCGTTCTGGGCCATGGCCGGCTATGCCCTGCATCGCGGTCTGCGCACGGGGCGGCTGAGCGCCTGGCTGCTGCTCGGCCTCGCCGTCGGCCTGTCGCTATGGGCGAAATATTTCGTCGTCGTGCTGGTGGCGCCGATGGTGGTCTTTGCGCTGATCGACAAGGACGCGCGCAAGGCGCTCGCGACGCCCGGGCCCTATGTCGCCGCCGCAGTGGCGCTCGTCGTGGCATCCCCGCATCTCGTCTGGATGGTGAAGAACGACTTCCTGCCATTCGCCTATGCCGAACACCGCGCCGTGCTGCCGCGCGGCTGGTACGACCATTTCTGGAATCCGCTCAAATTCGCCCTCGGCCAGTTCGGCTTCATGATCCCGGCGCTGATCATCGCGCTGCCCTTGTTCTGGCCGCGCAAGTCGGAAGGCGAGATACCGCTCGCTGCGGCTGATGACTTCGACCGCCGCATCGTCACCTGGCTCGCCTTCGGCCCGTTCGCCGCCGTGTTCCTGCTCGGCCTCTTCACCGGCCGCGGCGCCCTGGCAATGTGGGGCTATCCGCTGTGGTTGTTCCTCGGCCTGTGGCTGGTGCTTTATGCGCGTCGCGCTATCGAAGGCGAGCGGCTGGCGCGCATTGCCATCACCTGGGCCATCGTCTTTGCCACGCTCGCAGGCGCTTTCGTCGTCAACTACGAAATTCTGCCGCGCTTCGATCACCGCTACCGCGCGGTGTTCTTCCCCGGCGAAGCGCTGGCGCGCGAGATCACGGCACGCACACGCGCCATCACCGGCCAGGCGCCGGTCTATGTCATCGGCTCGATGTGGGACGGCGGCAATATCGGCCATTACGCCAAAAGCCGGCCGCGCGTGCTGATCGACGGCAAGCCCGAGCGCGCGCCGTGGATCGACCTCAATGACCTGCGCGCCCGCGGCGCGGTCATCGTCTGGACCAATGCCGACACCACGGGAGTGCCGCCGATGTACCGCACCGTCGCGCCCGACGCCGCGGTGCAGCCGTCGTTCACGCTCCCGTACAGGCGCGGTCCGGGCAGCGTCGAGATCGGCTGGGCGATCCTGCTGCCGAAGCCGTCCTTCGCCGCGCGCTAGGCTGGTTGACCCTCGAGCCACTGCATGTCGTCGCGGACGATGCGGCCGTCGAGCAGTTCGACATGGCGGTCCATGCGCTCGGCCATCGCCACATCATGCGTCACCGCGACCACGGTCTTGCCCTTGCCATGCACCAGTTCGCGCAACACTTCGAACACCTGCGCGCTCGATTTGGAATCGAGCGAACCGGTTGGCTCGTCGGCCAGGATTACCGGCGGCTCGTTGGCGAGTGCGCGCGCCACCGCGACGCGCTGGCGCTGGCCGCCGGACAACTGGTCCGGCCGCTTGTCCATATGGTCGGCAAGGCCGAGCGACGACAGCAGATCGGCGCCGCGCGCCCGCATCTCCTCGTGCGAGAGGCGGCCGAGCGCGCGCATCGGCAGCATGACGTTGCCCATGACGGTCAATTCGGGCAGCAGGAAGTGAAACTGGAACACGAAGCCGAGTGTCGTAAGCCGCGCCAGCGCCCGCTCCTCCTCGGTCATCACCGTCGTCACCTTGCCTTCGATCAGAACCTCGCCTGCGGTCGGCATGTCGAGCAGGCCGAGCAGATAGAGCAAGGACGACTTGCCCGAGCCTGACGGCCCGGTGATGGCGACGAATTCATGCGGCCGGATGACGAGATCGATGTCGCGCACCAGGGTGGTCGGCACGATGCCGGGCAGGATGCGCGTCACCTTGCGCGCCTCGATCAGCGGGGTGGTTGCTTCGCCGCTCATGTCGCGCCCCGGATGATCTCGACCGGATGCAGGCGCGCCGCCTTGCGCGCCGGCTGATAGCCCGCGATCACCGAGGAGGCGAGCGCGACGAAGCCAGCCAGCAGATAATGCTTGTAGCTGAAGGCGAGCGGCAGGCTGTTGCTGTCGAGGAACGGGCTCTTGATCTCGATCGAACCGACCCCGATGCTGAGCAGATAGCCGAACACGAAACCCGCCAGCGAGCCGGCCAGCCCGATCATCAACGCTTCGACGACGAAGATCGAGCGCACGGTGAATTCGCTCAGGCCCAACGACTTCATGATGGCGATGTCACGCGCCTTTTCATGCGTGATCGTGGAGATGATGTTGTAGGTGCCGAAGCTCGCCACCAGCAGGATGGCGCCGACCACGGTGTACATGATGATGTTGCGGATGATGAAGGCCGATAGCAGGTCCTCGTGCGCCTCTTCCCACGACACCGACTTGTAGCCCGTTTCGCGCTCCACCCTGCTGGCGATCTCGCGCGCGATCATCGGATCCTTGAGGCGGATGCGCAGCTCGTTGATGAGCCCGGTCTGCTGCGCCAGAATCTGCCCGGTCTTGACCAGCACATAGGCCGTGCTCTCGTCGACGGAGCGCACGCCGGTATGGAAGAAGCCGACCACCTGCGCGTTCATCCGCGCGCCTTCGCTGGTCTGCAATGTGATGTTGGCGCCGATGCGCGCGCCGATCTTCTCCGACAACCGGTCGCCTATCACGATGGCATTGGTGGCGCGGTACAGCGCCGCCAGCGTCGCGCCGCGCATCTGCTGCGGCAGGTCGGATACAAGGCCCTCGCGGCGCGGGTCGATGGCGATGATGCTGGTGGCGACGTCGTGGCTGGCATAGCGGATGATCGCCTGCACACGCACGGTTGGCGCGATTCCGCCGGGCAGCCACGGCTCCAGGGCCGCCATGGTGGCGAGCGGGTTCTTGATGCCGCGCCGGCGCGCTTCAGGCGTCAGATTGCGGATTTCCGCGGCATCATAGAGCCGTTCCGCCGGTTGCGGCGGCGCCGCGCGGCGCTCGTCCGTCACGGTAATGTGCGCCATGGCATTGATGAGCTGGCGGATGAAGTCGTCCTGCGAGCCCTGCATCAACGCCGCCATCATGATGGAGAAGCCGACGCCCGTGGCAACGCCGGCCACCGCGACACTGGTCTGTCGCAGCCGCGCCCTTACATGGGTCCATGCGATGTCGAAGATGAGGTTCATCGAATTCTCGCGCGACGCCAACAACTTCGTTCAACGCTTCTCACGGCTCCATCACGCGCAGCCGCGCCCCGTCCCTGAGGTCGGCAGGCGCCGGCGACACCACGCGTTCGCCGTCTTTCAGACCATCGAGAATTTCCATCGCGCGGGTGCCGCGAATGCCAATCGTCACCGTACGTTTGCGAGCGCGCACGCCATCGATGATGAACACGGCGTTGTCATGCACCGCATCGGCGGGCACCAGCAGCGCATTCTCGTTCTCCCGCGTGACGATATTGGCCTCGACGCTCATGCCGGGCTTGAGCGGGGTATCGTCCGGCAGCGCCGCCTTGATGCGGAACGTCTTGGCGGTGACATCGCCCATCGGCGTGACCTCGCTGATCCGGCCTTCGAGCCGCCGCTCGGGGAACGCATCGGTGCGGAACAGCACGACCTGCCCCAGCGTCACGCGCGGGATGTCCTCCTCGTTGACTTCCGCCACCACCTGCAGCGGCGCGGGCACGCCGACGCGAAATAGGATCTGTCCGGCTTCGGCGATCTCGCCGATTTCGCCATCGCGGCGCAGCACGATGCCGTCAATCGGCGAAACGATCGTGTAGTCGTTGATCCGCTCGGCTTGCACCGCCATCAGGCCCTGCACCTGCTGCAGGTCCATCGCCGCGCGTTCATAGGCCTGCGTTGTCGCCGCGCCGCGCGTGATCAGCTCGCTGACGCGGTTCATCTCGTTCTTGAGGAAGTTCTCG
>JAEZEY010000197.1 GCA_023432845.1 Pseudomonadota bacterium | reverse complement strand
GGTTGCCGTGGAGAGAAAAACAGTTGAGGAGCAGGAACGAATTAAGGATACTCAGGCTTTTGCGGATGCAGATCGTAGAAAAACCGTTGCTATAAAAGATGCGGAAAAGGATGCGGAAGAAGCGCTTGTAAAAGAAATCAAGTCAGCGGAAGCTGCCAAACATGCCTCAGAACACAGAGCAAAACAGATGCTTATTGATGCCGAGGCAGAAAAAACTTCCGCTCTTCATAAGGCTCAGGCTATCAAAACTCTGGCCGATGCTGAAGCTAGTCAGAAAGCTGCATTAGGTTTGTCGGAAGCTCAGGTGACTGAGGCAAAAGCAAAAGCACTTGAAGTACAGGGTGAAGCCGAAGCATCGGTTATTGAGGTTAAAGCCGAAGCCGAAGCTAAAGGTATCCAGGTCAGGTCCCTTGCGCAGGCAGAAGCGGATGAGCGACTTGGGTTAGCAGCTGCCAAAGTAGATATTGAACAAGGTAAAGCTGCGGCTCTGGTAATCGAAAATAAAGCTGTTGCAGAAGAGAAACGCGGGCTTGCGGAGGCGAAAGTGATGAATGAGAAGTTCAAAGCGGAAGCTGATGGTGTTCGTCTGAAAGGTGAAGCAATGAAGCAGCTTGATGGTGTAGGTAAAGAGCACGAAGAGTTTAAGCTGCAACTTGAAAAAGAAAAAGCTGTTGAGCTCGCGAGAATTGATATTCAGCGTGAAATTGCCCAATCGCAGGCAGAAGTGATTGCCCAGGCTCTGAAGTCAGCGAAAATTGATATTGTCGGCGGTGAAACCATGTTCTTTGACCAGATTGTCGGTTCGATCACTAAAGGGAAGTCTCTGGACAAAGTTGTGGATAACAGCCATCTGTTGAGCAATCTGAAGACTGTCTTTTTGGATAATAATGACAGAGGTGATTTTCTGGAACGATTCCGCTCTTTTGTATCTCAGTTTGGATTCCAGTCGGAAGATATCAAAAATATGACGATATCCGCTCTGTTACTGAAAATGATGGGCAATACCGGGGATGAAGGCATAGCTACCTCATTAAAAAGTATGCTGGATGTTGCTAAAACCCTTAATATCGCGGATAAAAAGGTTGGATCATTTACTATAAAATAATTTCCGGAGGCTGTTTCAGACCTGGTATGAAAAACATGTTTCGCAACAGGTCGAAACAGCCTTATGGCTGATATACTATATGGATACTATAAACAACACTGAACAGGAAGATCTAAAGCCTGAAGCCGGTACGTATGAACTGATCAGGAGACGACTGCTTCGTAATGGTAACAGTCTGAGAGAAGTTGTGCAAAAGTTGAATGAAGACAGAAAAAAAGTCTTAGGTTCTCAGGAAGCACATTTGCTGGCCACCGATCGTGTTACTACTGAAAATAATTGTATTCCCTATGATATGATTGCGATAGGTGATCATTTTATATTTGGATATAATGTCCATATCGGCCTGAAAACAACGATGGAGGTTCAAGATGTTTTCAGTATTTATTGTTATAAAGAGCATTCTTTCCATGCGCCTGAAACCGATCTGATCAATGACAAGGTTTTTCAGAATGATTTCAAAAATTTATATGCCTATTACAAAGATACCACTTTTGTAAAGTTTGCACGACGAGGAACCTTTCTGTATATGATTTTTCAGATCGGACGCCGGCTGAATGATCTGAAAGCGTTTAAGTGGGCTATCAATGACAATACACTGAAATATATTGATGACCGGAGCATTCATGAGTTTAAGTATCCCAGACAGCACGATTTTAACTGGAAGAAGACCACCAGAGATAATCAGCGACTCGGACGTTTTCCTCATATTTCCGTTGAAGATAAGGTTTTTGTTGAAACCATTGGAGGTGATCTGACTTTTAAGGTGGAGGATAACACGGATACAGGGTCTGGGATTTATGCGGAGAAAGTTGAATTTGCTGACCAGACACTGGATGATGCGGCTATTTTTTATGCCATCATAAATCACCTTATCGTATTCAAGATACTCCCCTATCAGGAAAATAATTACCGGTATTATATATTCAACAGCAGACTGAGCCAGGTGATCAAGCTGGATGGTATCGAAGATGCCTGCATTTTACTGCCGGATAATCATGGGGTGATTTTTCCGGATGGATATTATCTTCAGAAAGGAGATTACAAAAAGTTTGATCACCGGTTGTCTCGTATGACGTTTGAAACTTCCGTTGCTTCACCCAACGGAGAAGATTTTCTCTACATTTTCTATAATCAGGAGTCCGGAATCTATCTCCTGTTGCCTTACAATATGATTAGTCAGTCAGTAGCTACTCCCATTATCTGTCATGGATATATGATCTTTCATACGGGAGAGATGTGCTATTTCGTCGGTGATGATGAACCTAAAAAACACCATGTTGTACAGATCTGGCAGACTCCTTTCTCTGCCGCAGACAATCAGAATATTCCGGGCGGAGATTCTTATCTGGCGAAGATTGGTAATAAATCAATTGTAAAGGCGCTGGCAGAGTGCAATGAGTTGATTTATATGATTGACAAGGAGGAAACATACACCGACTTGTACTATGATATCCTAAACAAGGCGACCAATATTCTGGATTCCTATTACTGGCTTGGTAACGGGGAAGTCCATAATATTAAAGCAGAGCTGGAAACTTTACGGGCTACGGCCAATACTGCTATTGAGGCGTATGAAAAGGTTGTTTCCATTCGTGAGGCGACAAGAAAATCGCTTACAGAAGTTGTACATACTGCCGAAACTCTTTTTCGGAGGATAGATATAGAGACCCCGGAGTCTATCAGGGATTTTATCAATTCATTACAACAGCTTCGTATTGTTCACGGGCAGACTGTTTCGTTACAGGAGCTGCGATATATTAACCTGGAAGAGGTTGAAACACTTATACAACGTATAATTGATTATACAGCAAAGGTTTCAAAACATACCACTGATTTTTTGTTAGGAGCAGATGCTCTGGATCCTTTTCATCATAAAGTCAGAGAGCTCGAAACAGCTGTAGAAACAGTCGATAAAACTGTGGAAGTAAACAGGCTGGATGAGTCGATCAGAGAGTTGTCTCATGAACTGGAAATGCTTAGTGAAGTGGTCAGTAATCTGAAAATAGAAGACCCGACTCATACTTCCGCTATTATAGAGACAATTTCCGCGGTTTTCAGTCGGATAAATAAGTTGAAGGCTGATTTGAGAACAAAAAAACAGGCCTTACTCTCTATCGAAGGTAAAGCGGAGTTTAATTCTCAATTGAAGCTTATAGGGCAGGCTGTTATTAATTATCTGGATATGATCGATACTCCGGAAAAAGCGGATGAGTATCTGGCTAAGGT
>JAEZEY010000195.1 GCA_023432845.1 Pseudomonadota bacterium | reverse complement strand
CACTACCTACACAACGGCCATCCGTTCACGGTGCTGAGCGACCACCAGTCGCTGCGCTTCTTCGCCACGCAGCCGATCCTGTCTTCGCGCCAGGCGCGCTGGAAGGACCTGCTGGCCGAGTTCGACTTCACGATCAAGTACATCGAGGGGCCGAAGAATGTGGTCGCGGACGCACTGTCGCGTCGCGCGGATCACCTGACGCAGCCGCTGCCGCCGAGTGACCTCGAGCGGAGGCTGCAGGACGCGAAGGCGGTGTCGAGGGACGAGTTCCTCGCGTCGATCGCCATCGCGGACAGGGATGAGGTTCCCCTGTCAGACCGACCCTGTGCAGGCAGAGGCCTGATCGACTCGCTCTGCGCGGCACAGCTCCGCGGCAGACGCATCGCACAGGTCGCACTCACGCCCCAGGACGAGGCGAGGATCGAAGCGGAGCGCCAGAAGAACATCGACGCAGCGACGAAGCTGCTGCCAGCATCGCCGAGTCGACCGGCTCCGGGCAAGGATGGCGCGATCATCATGCCGGCCCAGAGGTGCACAGCGGACGCCAAAAACAAGAAGCAGTGTGGCTCGCGCACGAAGCGCGGCCAGTTCTGCTACGCCCATCGACGCCAGAAATGGGGCACCCGCATCCAGCTCACCGCCCGCGGCCACGGTCTCGGCCTGTTCGCCGCGAGACCACTGAAGAAGGGCGACGATGTGGCTGGCTACGGAGGCGACCTCGTGCTGGGCCGCGACCCGAGCATCGGCGGCCCCTACCACCTCTGGCTGCGCATCAAGGGCGGAGGCGCGGTCGACGCGGCGCGCACCAACGCAGGCGACGGCCGCTACATCAACGCGCCACTCCACGTCACGGGGCCGGACGGCAAGCCCATGACACCGAACTGCTTGTTCATGGTGCCATCGGGGCAGACCGTGCCTACGATTCGGCTGACCCGCGACGTCGCCGCCGGCGAGGAGCTGTTCGTCAACTACGGCGCCGCTTACTGGGCCGCAGCGAGACGACTGGCCAAGCAGGCCAAGGAGCTCCAGGCCAAGCGAGCCGCAGCCGACAAGCTGCTCGCCGCGGCCGAGCTGAGCGCGGCCACGCTGGTGTTCGGCGGCTTCGAGCTGATCGCGCAGGCGCGCGAGGCAGCCAAGGAGGACACCGCCTACACCGCTCTGCTGGCCTCGCCGCCGCCGGGCCAGACCGTGCGGGACGGGCTGCTCTGGATGAGCGGTCGACTGGTCGTGCCCAACAACCTCGCCCTGCGCACGCAGCTGCTGGCCGAGATGCACGACACGCCCACCGGCGGGCACTTCGGCCGCGACAAGACGCAGGCGGCGCTGAGAGCTCGCTTCCACTGGGACGGCATGGCGGCGCAGGCCGCATCGTACGTCGCCGGGTGCGACACATGCCAGCGAGTGAAGCACAACCAGCAGCGCATCCCCGGCCTGCTGATGCCGCTGCCAGTGCCCGAGGACATCGACTCGCACTGGACGATGGACCACGTCACCGGCCTGCCCCGCACCGAGCGCGGCTGCGACGCCATCCAGGGACACTTCAGCCGAGGCGGCTCCATCAAGCGCCTGGCTGCGACGGACAAGACAGTCGACGCGACGCGCGCGGCCGACATCTTCGTCAACAGCGTCGTGCGCCACCACGGCGTGCCGGCGTCGGTCGTCAGCGACCGCGGCCCGCAGTTCGTGTCCCACTTCTGGCAGGCGCTGATGAAGCGGCTGGGCACGAAGCTCAGCCTCAGCACCGGATACCATGCGCAGACCGACGGCAAGTCGGAGAACGAGCAGAAGACGCTCGAGAGCTGGCTGCGCGCCTTCTGCCAGGAGTTCCCGGCCGACTGGGACCTGATGCTGCCGCTGGCTGAGCTGGCGCTCAACAGCATGCCGCATGCAGCGGCCGGCGTGACACCATACCAGTTGCTGTATGGACGCAACCCCGCCCTGTCCGTCGATCGTGCGCTCAGCGACGATGCGACCGACGAGGCGAAGGCTCAGCTGGCCAGCGTGCCGGCGGCGCAGGCGCGCTGGGAGCGCATGGCCGCCGCCTGGGCCACGGTTAGAGGCAAGCTGCTAGCGGGGCAGCAGCGCATGGCGCGCAACGCAGACCGACACCGACGCGACGTGCGCTACGCGGTCGGTGACCTGGTGCTGCTGTCGACGGCACACCTCAAGATCAAGGACGCACAGTTCAACGCCAAGCTGGCTCACCTGTACTGCGGTCCGTTCCCGGTCAAGCGCGTCATCAACGCCAACGCGTACGAGCTGGAGCTGCCGGCCATGATGCAGATTCACGCTGTGGTCAACATCACTCACCTGCGCGCGTACACGGACGGCCGCAAGCAGTTCCCCGACCGGCCCGCGCCGCCGGGACTGTCGCGCCCGCCGCCCGAGACCGTCGACGACAACGGCGCGCCCGTGTACGAGGTGGAGCGCGTGCTTGCGCAGCGCGGGACCAGAGGCAACGTTCGCTACCTGGTCCTATGGAAGGGCTACCCGTACGCTGACGCGACGTGGGAGCCGGCGTCGGCGCTGACCGGCGCCCCTGACGCACTCGACGCCTTTCGCTCTCTGCACCGCGTGGCCGGTCAGCAGCAGCCCGCCGCGGTCCCACGCAAGGGAAGAGGCAGACGGCAGTGAGAGAGACATCGCGAGAAGCAAGCCGCTCAGAGGACTGAGCCGGCTCTTTTCGGGGGGAGGATGTTACAGGGCTAGGAAGCCTCTGTAATTATTCAGCTGCCTTCGCTGACTCAGCTGACTCACCTGATTCAGCTGACTCCCTCAGTCAAAGGACACAGTCAGAGCGAGACCCAGAGAGAGACCCAACACAGCACAGACAAGAGGACAACACAAACAATTGACAGAATATTCACAAAGCACGCAACAACATATGCAGCATGCAATGCGCGTGCATTGCTGTGCCTATTGCTCTCAACGGCTTTGAAAGCCGTTGGTGCTGTTGCCTTTTGGCTGACCCGGCGGAGTCCGCCGGGTCCCTAGCCTCACTCCTCGATACACCCTCAGCACGGTTCGCACACACAACAGACAGTCGCCTAGACCCGTCACATTTGGAGGCTCTACACGGATCATCAAGCACACTACGCGATGTCTCAACGTGTCGCCACTCGTTCATCGGCGCGCCTCGGAGCCCGCTCCGCCGCCGCGCCTGCTGCCGCCGCTGCCAGCCCAGACAGGGCCCCGGCCGCCGCGAAGGACAAGAAGAGGAGACAAGAGAGAGAGAAGACGACACGCAAGAACGACGCCGCCGATGCCCACGCACCCGCCGCGCCGCCTGTCGTCGTGTCCGCCGCCGCGCCGGCCGCGGGCACCAGCCAGCCAGGGGCAGATCAAGTCGCCCAGCTGCTGGCTCGCCTGATCAAGGCAGAGGAGCAACGAGCCGCATCGGAGGCGCTCGTCAAGCAACTGATGGACCGCTTGGATGCGCGGGACGCCTCCCGCTCGGCCATCATCGACCTGTCGTCGGCTGCTGCTGCACCGGCCGCACCGGCCACGAGCGCCGCCGCCGCCGGCAGCGCGACCGTCGCGAGCTCGCTCTCGGCGCTGCCCACCGCGCCAAGGGACACGTACAAGACCACGTACGCAGGCGCTGGTGGCCTGGACCTCGACGCGTGGATCCGCCGTGCGCGCCAGAACCTGAGCTTCTACCGGGGCTTGGCCGCCCTGGACGCCGTCGTGTGGCTGGCGACCCGCCTGGAGGGCGCCGCCGCCGACTGGTTCGCCGAGGTCAGCAACACGGACGCGGCACCCAAGAGCCCCGACGAGCTGTTTGCGGGGATGCGCGCACGCTTCCAGCCCGTGAACAGCGCTGAGGTTGCTCGTCGCGACCTCGACTCACTGACGCAGGGCAAGCTCTCGGTCAACGACTACGTGACGCGCTTCCGCCAGCTCATCGCGCATCTGCCCAAGGTCGACGAGGACACGCGCATGCACATGTTCCGCAAGGGACTGCGTGCCGCGATCGAAGACAAGATCGACGCCATGGACCCGCAGCCGTCGACCCTCGAGAAGGTCATCGCTGTGGCCGCGCGACTCGAAGGACGCGCGCAGGCGTCGGGGCGAGGCGCCTCAGAGGGCGTCGCCAACATCGAACCGGGCCAGCAGCTCGTGACGCTGGACCAGATCAGCGCGATCGTGGACCAGGCGGTGAGCCGCGCCACGGCCGCAGCCGCGCCAGGCGGAGCGCGGCCCGGCTACGACTCGCGCCGCGACCGAGGGGCGAACAAGCGCTCGGAGTCGACGCCGATGTGGAAGAGGGTTGGCCTGACGCAAGAGGAAGGCCAGCGCCGCATGGCGACGGGCCTCTGCTTGTGGTGCAGCAAGACAGGGCACATCATGCGCGACTGCTCTGACCGCGCTGCAGGCAAGCCGGCCAAGTTAAACTAGGCGGCCCGGCGCAGGAGCACCAGCGCGGCCGCTCCTCCGCACGTCAAGGGCCAAAGGACAACAACAAGAACAAACCGCAACCCGCATCGCAGCCATCGCCCCCTCTGCATTCGCATCCATCGCAGCAACAACCCTCGCATTCGCCCATCGCCTCATTCCGCCCACTCCTGCCCCAGGGGCCGCCGGCCACCGTGCCCGGCTGGCCTCCCCACCGACTCAACACGCTCGTGTGCCTCGCGGAGGCCATCAGCATCCTCTCGGGCTCCGCACAGCCCACACCACGCGCCGCCGCTGCACCCGTACCAACCAACATCGGTACGCAGCCGCCG
>JAEZEY010000187.1 GCA_023432845.1 Pseudomonadota bacterium | reverse complement strand
GCGCTCGGCGCCGATCGCGCATCGGGCGAGGTGAGCAGCGTCGAGATCGTCGGCCCCGAGGGCTACAAGACATTGCGCGCGCGCGACATCGTGGTCAGCATGGGCTCATGGTCGGCGCCGTTCCTGCGCAATTACGGCGTCAACCTCACGATCTATCCGGCCAAGGGCTATTCAGTGACGATCCCGACCGACGGTTCGAACATGGCCCCGGTGACGAGCCTGACCGACGACGAATACAAGCTCGTCTATTCCAACTATGGCAGCCGCCTGCGCGTCGCCGGCACCGCTGAATTGTCGGGCTACACGCGCGAGCTCAATCGTACGCGCTGCCAGGCCATCGTCGACAACGTGAAAAAGCTGTTCCCGCGCGCCGGTAATTTCGATGCGGCCACCTTCTGGAGCGGCCTGCGTCCGGCGACGCCCTCCAATATCCCGTATGTGGGCCGTACCCGCTATCGGAACCTGTGGCTCAACACCGGTCACGGCACACTCGGCTGGACATTAGGGGCCGGCTCCGGTTTCCGCGTCGCCAATATGATCGCGGACGGCAAGGGCCCGGTGGCGGCCTGACGCTGCCAATCAACAAGCCAAGAGGTCGGCGTCCGCATGAGACGCCGGCCTCTGAAGTTTCAGTGCCGATGCGGCTCTCGAATTTCAGCCGGCCCTTCAACGACATGCAATTAGGATGGTATATTTATACATCCACTTGGCCGCTGATCGCCTTGCCGCCCACGTCGATGCTGTTACACTTTTTAAATGGCGACGGATCGTGTCACGGCGTTGAAGTCCGGCGAGCCGCCACGGCGATTTTGCCTGGTGCTGGTGAAGCCGTCGCATTACGACGATGACGGTTACGTCATTCAATGGCTGCGCTCACCGATCCCATCGAATTCGCTCGCTTCCTTGTATGGACTAGCGAAAGACTGCGCCGAGCGCCGCATTCTTGGTGACGACGTCGCCATCGAGATTCATGCGTTCGATGAGACCAACACCCGCATCCGGCCCGAGCGCATCGCGGCGATGATCGAGGACGCCGGCGCCGGGATGGTCATGCTCGCTGGCGTGCAATCGAACCAGTTCTCGCGTGCGCTTGATCTGGCGAAGCCGCTGCGCGATCGCGGCATTCAGGTGGGTATCGGCGGCTTCCACGTCTCCGGTGTGCTGGCAATGCTGAACGGCGAGGACGCCGATCTCGACCGCGCCAAGGCGATGGGCGTGTCGCTGTTTGCCGGCGAAGCCGAAGGCCGGCTGGAGCAGGTGCTGCGCGACGCCTTCGCCGGTACGCTGAAGCCGCTCTACAACTACATGGACGATTTGCCCGGTATCGAGGGCACGCCGATCCCGCTGATGGCGGCCGAGCGCGCGCAGCGCACGGCCGGCCGCACGACGTCGTTCGACGCGGGCCGGGGCTGTCCTTATCAATGCTCGTTCTGCACCATCATTAACGTGCAGGGGCGCAAATCACGCCGCCGCTCGCCCGACGACATCGAGCATATCGTACGCGTCAACTATGCGCAGGGCCTGCGATCCTTCTTCATCACCGACGATAATTTCGCGCGCAACAAGGATTGGGAAGCGATCCTCGATCGCATCATCTACCTGCGCGAGGTGGAGAAGTTCAATCTGGGATTCATTATCCAGGTCGATACTTTGTGCCACAAATTGCCGAATTTCGTCGAAAAGGCGGCCCGCGCCGGCGTCCGGCGCGTCTTCATCGGGCTGGAGAACATCAACCCGGACAATCTGCTCGGCGCCAAGAAACGGCAGAACAAGATCACCGAATACCGCACCATGCTGCTCGCCTGGAAGAAGGCGGGCGTCATCACCTACGCAGGCTACATCCTCGGCTTTCCTGGCGATACCTACGACTCGATCATGCGCGACATCGATGTGATCAAGCGCGAATTGCCGGTCGATCTGTTGGAATTCTTCTATCTTACTCCGCTGCCGGGCTCTGAGGACCATCTCAAGCTCAGGAAGGCCGGCGCCTGGCTCGATCCCGATCTCAACAAATACGACCTCAACCATATTTGCACGCCGCATCCGAAGATGTCGCGCGAGGACTGGGATCGCGCCTACAAGGATGCCTGGCAGCGCTATTACACCATCGACCACATCGAAACGATCTTGCGGCGGGTGGCATCGACGAAAGCCAACGCCTCGAACGCGCTGTTCCTGATCTCGTGGTTCACCGGCTCGATCAACATCGAGCACATTCATCCGCTCGAGGGCGGCTTCCTGCGCCGGCGTTACCGGAGAGACCGCCGGCCGGGCATGCCGGTCGAGCCGGTTTGGCTGTTCTATCCGAAACACTACGGCAGCGTGGTGAGTCGGCTCGTCCGTTGGGCCGCGCTATATCTGAAGCTGCGTCGCATTTACTTGCGTATCAAGAAGGACCCGCAGCGTTACGCCTACACCGACCTCGCCATGACACCGGTCCTGGACGACGAACTCGAGACGCACGAATTGTTCAATACCGGCGCGGCGCAGGCCTATGTGGCGCGCGCCAAGCACATCAAGGACGCGCAGCACGGGCACTTGCACCAGCCAATCGCGGCGGAGCCGGCGGAGTAGCGCAGGCTCTTCATTCCAAGGTGCAGCCGGAGACCGCGGGCCGGGGATGACGACTAGGTGCCAGCCTGCCCCAGCAGCCGTTGCGCGCGAATGAGGTGCGGCCGGTCGAACATCTTGCCGTCGATGCCGATGGCGCCGGCGCCGGGATTGGCGGCGAAAGCGGCGATGATCGCCTTCGCCTTGTCGATCTGCTCGGCCGTCGGCGTGAACACTTCATTGATCACCGGCACCTGCGCCGGATGAATGGCAAGCCGTCCGGTGAAGCCATCGCGGCGTGCTTCGATCGTGTCCTGACGCAGGCCTTCAGAATTGCGGAAATCGACATAAACCGTCTCGATGGCGGGCAGCTTGGCCGCCGCCGCGCCGAACAGGCAGACCGAACGGGCAAAGCGATAAGGCTCGGTGAGAAAGCCCTTGTCGTCGCGGTTCGACTCCGCGCCGAGTTCGGCGGAGAGATCCTCCGGACCCCAGGTCATGCCGATGAGCCGCGGGCTGACATCCTTGAAGGTGCCGGCGAGGAAAAGCCCAGCCGCCGACTCGACGTTCTGGGCGAGGATCTTGATCGAGCCCTCTGCGACGCCGGCGATGGCTTCCTGCGCGGTGAGTTTGGCGTCAAGGTGGATGACGCTCGCGCCGCCTTCGGCTTTCGGAAACAGCACCGCGTCCGGCTTGCCGGGCACGATGGCTTCGAGATCGGCATCGGTCATGCCGGTATCGAGGCCATTGATGCGCACGAACAGGCGCGGGCGCTCCGCCTTGCCGGTGTGCGCCTTGAGATAATCCCGCGCGGCCTCGCGCGCCGCCGGCTTGCGCTCGGGCGAGATGGAATCTTCCAGATCGATGATCACGGCATCGGCGCCGGAGGTCATCGCCTTGTCGAGCTTGGCGCCGGCATCGGCCGGGACGAAGAGGAGAGAGCGCATGTCGATAGGACTCCTTGGCCTCATCCTTCGAGATGCAACCTTGCGGCCGCGCTTCAGGATGAAGATTGTTGAACCTCATGGTGAGAAGCCGCGCAAAGCGCGGCGCCTCGAACCATGAGGCCGCTGGTTTTATTTCGGCCGCTTGATGATGAAGGCGTTGCGGTGGCACTCCGCCACCAAAGTGCCGTCCTGCTTGAAGGCCTGATGGTGGAATTCGACGATGCCGGCGTTGTCGCGAGATTTCGATTCGCGCTTGCTCTTGACCGTGGTCTGGCAGGTGACGGTATCGCCTTCGAACAGCGGATTGGGGAAACGCACGTCGGTCATGCCGAGATTGGCGATGGTGGTGCCGACCGTCATGTCCGACACTTGGATGCCGATCATCAGGCCGAGCGTGAATAGCGAATTCATCAGCGGCTGGCCGAATTCGGTCTCGGTCTCGCAGAAGTGGCGGTCGATGTGGAGCGGCTGCGGATTGAGAGTCATGTTGGAAAACAACATGTTGTCCATCTGCGTCACGGTGCGGCTGTAGCGGTGCTCGTAGAGCTTGCCGACCTCCATGTCCTCGAAATAGAGCCCGCCGCGCTTATGCCGTTGCACTGTTTCCGCCATAGTCCGTTCTCCGCAGTTTCTCGCTTTTTCGCTTCTCAGCGTTCGGTCGGTAACCCGGCACGCCCGCCGTTAACGCTTCGTTTACCATAATTACCCAAGGTCTACAGGAGCAGTTCCCGCCCTGTTGGCCGTTTAGAAGCCGGCTTTTCGCAGCCGGCAACCCCGAGGGCAACCCGATGGCTGTCGATCGCGCCGCGTCCAGCGTCGCCGGCACTGGCATCGCACCGCAGATCAGCGGCGCGATCAGCAAGGCTGCGGAATCGACCGGCATCAGCTTCCAGTATCTGCTCACCACGGCGCGGATCGAATCGAGCCTGAACCCGAAGGCGCAGGCCGCAACCTCGTCGGCCAAGGGACTTTACCAGTTCATCGACCAGACCTGGCTCGCCACCGTCAAGCAGGACGGCGCGGCGCTCGGCATGGGGCAATACGCCGACGCCATCACCCGCACCGCCAGCGGCCGCTACGAGGTCGCCGATCCGGCGATGCGGTCGGAAATCCTCAAGCTGCGTCACGATCCGGCGATGAGCGCCATGATGGCGGGCGCGCTGGCGCGCACCAACGCTGCCCACCTCACCGCTGTTACCGGAAAGGTGCCGACGGAAGGTGAACTCTACGCCGCACATTTCCTCGGGCCGCAAGGCGCAGGGCGCCTGATCAATGCCGTCAACTCGCGCGGCAACGCCAACGCCGCGGCGATGTTTCCGGCGGCGGCGGCCGCCAACCGGCCGATCTTCTACAACCGCGATGGCTCCGCCCGCACGGTGACCGAAGTCTACGACCGGCTCACCGCCAAGTTCGACAACACCCGACTGGCGCTGGTGCAGGAGGTCGAGCGGCCGCCGGCGCCCATCGAAACGGCAAACCCTGCGCCGTTTACCGGCCATATCGTGACGCCGGTGAACGTGGCGCAGCTTCCCGATGCGGTTGCCGCGGTGCCGCGCGCACTTGCTGCGCCGGTCAGAGTGCCCGACACCGCCGGCATGACGCAGGCGCTCGCAGCCGCGGACGATCGCCCACCGCCGCAGTCGTCGCGGCCTTTGTTCGCGGCGATGTTCAGCGACGCCGAGCGCGGCGGGGTGAGCCGCCGGGTGACTTCACTATGGTCCGATACGGACCCGGCCGACACTACGGCCTTGTCCGCGCCCGGCATCGCGCCAGCCGATGTCGCGGCAGGCGTCGATCAGCGCGCCCGCGGACTTGATCTCTTCACCGATCGCGCCGCCAATGTGCGCGGCCTGTTCACCGGGCGCGGCTGACGCGCGTGTTGAAAGATCGGCGCTTTCCGCCGGATCGTCGTTAATCTCTCGTCAATACCTATGGTGAACGCTTTATTAAGTGTCGCCGGCTAGGATCGCAGCGTTCGCCATTGTGCTGGCGAGTGTTTGTAGCGTCTGGTCGTGTCATGATTGTTCGTCAGTTCCTGCAGTGGCTGCGTAATGCCGCGCCCGGCGAGCGTGCCGAGGCAACCTCCGCGCTGGCTCGCGCTTATCTCCATTCCGATCTGTCCGCCGACGATCTATCCGCCGCCGAAGGCGCGATGATCATGCTGCTCGACGATCCGTCGCCGCTTGTGCGCGGCGCGTTGGCGCAGGTCTTCGCGTCGGCGCAGAAGGCGCCGCCCATCGTCGTGCATGCGCTGGCCGCCGATCAGCCCGAAGTTGCCATTCCTGTGCTGTCGCGCTCGCCGCTGCTCAGCGACGAGGATCTTGTCGATCTGTTCGCGACCGCGCAGCCGGAATCGCAAGTGGCGATCGCTTCGCGTGTGCTGCTGTCGTCGCCGGTCGCAGCCGCCATCGCCGAAGTCGGCTGCGCGCAGGCCTGCCTGGCGCTGCTGGAAAATCCAGACGCCGACATTGCGCTGTTTTCACTTGACCGCCTCATCGAACGGTTTGGACATCTGGCGCCGATCCGCGAAAATCTGATGGCGCGCCACGACCTGCCAATGGCATCGCGCCAGGCGCTGCTCGCCAAGCTGTCGCAGACTTTGGCGGGCTTCGTCACGGCGCGTCACTGGCTCGGCTCCGAGCACGCCGAACACGCCGCACGCGAGGCCTGCGAGAAGGCGACCGTCGCACTTGCCGCCGAGACTCCGTACGACGAGATGGCCGAACTGCTGCGTCACCTGCGCCAGAGCGGACAGCTGACCGCCGGCATGATCCTGCGCGCGCTGTTGTCCGGCAATGTCGTGCTGTTCGAAGAGGCGATCGCCGAACTCACCGGCGTGCCGATCGACCGCGTCTCAGCTTACATCCACGACAGGCACATTTCCGGTTTCCGCGCGATCTACACCAAGGCCGGCCTGCCGGACGTCGCCTATCCGGCATTTCGCGAAGCCATCGCCGCGCTGCGCGACGGCATCCTGGTCGGCGAGACCGGCGGCGTGGCGCGGCTCAAGCGTCGCATGGTCGAACATGTGCTCCATGCCTGCGCCGCCGAGCGTCGCGATGACATGGCCTCGTTGCTGGCGCTGTTGCGGCGGTTCGCGGTCGAAGCGGCGCGCGAGGAAGCGCGCATGTTCTGCGACGACCTGGTCGCCTACGATCCGCAAGCCTACGTGCCGCAGGTCTATACGCCGCAGCCGCAGATTGAATATGCGCGCATGGTGGCGTGAGGCTGGTCGTCAAGCCCGCCAAGGCGGGCATAGCCAACGGTGAACTGTG
>JAEZEY010000181.1 GCA_023432845.1 Pseudomonadota bacterium | reverse complement strand
TCGTCAAGGCGCCACGCGTGGCGGCGAGCCCCTGCGCTCTGGAATGCAGAATGACCCAGATCGTGGCGCTGCATGATACCGCCGGCGCGCCGATCGATTGCCATGTCGTGTTCGGCCAGGTCGTCGGCGTTCACATCGACGATCGTTTCGTCAAGAACGGCATTCTCGACACGGCAGCCATGCGCCCGATCGCGCGGTGTGGCTATGCCGGCGACTACGCCGTTGTCGACAGCCTGTTTTCCATGCTGCGGCCGGAGCGCTGATCCGCATTTGCGGGCAGATCTGAGCTAATATGATGTGGCGGCATTGCTCCGGGCCGGTTCTTAACCCTAAGGTAATCCGACCGGCGCAGGCTTAAATTGCCACTGTTTGTCATGCATTTCCGGCCCTCAGGCTTGCGTCCTGCCATTGTTCTGCCGCCGTATTCACCACATGCGGGCGAACGGCTTGTGCCGCGGTCCGAACCGGCCCGATGATGCGGCTGGCATCTGAGGAGTTCAGGCTTGGTGTTTGAGGGATTCTTCGGACGGGGCAGCAGCGGCGACGACCGCGCGGCCGACGCAACCGAGACGGCGGCAAAGCCGGACAGGATCAAGCCGACCATCGGCCTTGCGCTCGGCGGCGGTGCAGCGCGTGGGTTTGCCCATATCGGCGTCATCCAGACGCTGGCGGCGCATGGCATCGTGCCGGACGTCATCGTCGGCACGTCCATCGGTGCGGTGGTCGGTGGCTGCTACGCGGCCGGCCAACTCGACAAGCTGGAAACCTGGGCGCGCAGCCTCACCGTGCGCAGCATCATGAGCTATCTCGACATCAGCCTGTCCGGTTCGGGGCTGATCGGCGGCAACCGCCTGGCGGGGCAACTGACAGAGCAATTGCAGGACACACGCATCGAAAACCTGCCGATGCGCTTTGCCGCCATCGCCACCGAATTCAACACCGGTCACGAAATCTGGCTGACGCGCGGCCGGCTGTCCGATGCGCTGCGCGCGTCCTATGCGCTGCCGGGCATCTTTCCGCCGGTGAAGATCGGAGGCCGCTGGCTAGTCGATGGCGCGCTGGTCAATCCGGTGCCGGTGTCGGCGGCGCGCGCGCTCGGCGCCCGCGTCGTCATCGCGGTCAATCTCAATGCCGACCTGTTCGGACGCGGTACCATCATCGCCGACCACGGCTCCGACGAGACTGATGAACTGCCGCCCGCGTTGGAAGCCCATACCGGACTGCGCGCGCTGTTCGGGCGCGAAGCATCGCTGCGCCGCAAGCTGATCGGCCATCACGGACGTCCGGGTATTCCAACGGTGATGGTGGAAGCCTTCAACGTCATGCAGGACCGCATCACCCGCGCGCGGCTGGCCGGCGACCCACCCGACGTACTCATCAGTCCGCGTCTTGGCCCCATCGGCTGGTTCGATTTCCACCGCAACAAGGATGCAATCGCTGTCGGTGTCGATGCCGCCGAAAAGGCGATGGGCACCGTCACCGAGGCGATCGAAAGCCTGTCGCAACCTTACGAGGCCGGTGCGAGCGGCGGCAAGTAAAACATCTCGACGATCAAGCCGTCTGGATGTAGTCGCGCATCGCGGCGGCGTCGCTCTCGATTTCCTGCACACGCGACTTCACGACGTCACCGATCGAGATCAGACCGATCAGCCGCTCGCCCTTCACCACCGGCATGTGACGAAACTTGCCCGACGTCATCCGTTCCATGAGATCGGAGATGGAGTCGTTCTCGCCGCAAGTGATCACATTGCGCGTCATCACCTGCCCCACCGGCACGTTGAGCGCCGACGCGCCGTGCTCGGCGACCGCACGCACGATATCGCGCTCGGAGAGAATCCCGGACAGACGTTTGCCGGCGCCACAGATGACTACCGCACCGATGCGGTGCTTGCTGAGCAGGTGCGCCGCGGCCGCAAGATCGGCCGTCGGTTCGATGGTGATAACGTCGCCGCCCTTAGCGGCCAGAATCGTCTTCACGTTCATGGCAGCCTCCTGACTTCCCGAAGGCTCTCCGAGGTGGTGATCAGGCGACCCCGCCTGACCATGCTCGTCGTTCATTCCGAGTCCCGGGTTTTAATAACGATCAGGCCGCCGGCGCTGTTCCGTCAAGCACCGCGGCGACGAAAGTTGCGCTGCGCTGCGATAAGTCGCACTCAGGAAACAGCTTTGCCGCGAGCAGAGCACCTATGCGGCTCAATGCATCGCGATATCATCGCGCGGCTCAATCTCGCGCGCCGCCGGATCGAACCACGAAAACAGCAGAAGACCGGCGAGAAAGCCGCCGATATGCGCCTGCCAGGCCACGACCTCGTCACTGCCGGTGAGCGGCGACGACCACAGACCGAAGAGGATGTTGATACCGAACCACACGCCAACGAACAGCAAGACGCGAGCATCATTGAACACGCCGGTGAGCGGCAGCGCCGGCACGCGAAAGCCTTCCTCATCGGTATTCCGCCACAGGCCGAGCGGGCCGCCGCGTTGAAAAGCAAACCGCATTGTCGCGGCCATCGCACCGGAAATCGACGCCGATGCGCCGACCATCGGCGCGATCGAGCCTGCGTTGGTGATGAGATGCATCGCCGCGCCGGCCGCCGCGGTCACGGCGAAGAAGGCAAGAAAGCGTAGCGTGCCGAAGCGGCGAGCCAGCGGCGAACCGAATGCCATCAACCACACCGCATTGACGGCAAGATGCATCCAGCTGCCGTGCAGAAAAGCGTAAGTGACAAAACTCCACACCTCGGCGCCAGCCCCGCCGGGAAAGACGCCGCCCGGCACCACGCTCGCATCGTAGCGCGCCGGGATAAAAGCGAAGTCGAGCAGAACCCAGATGTCTTCCTCCTGGGTGAGGAACCATTCGCGCACGCCATGGATGAGCGCCAGCACGCCCAGCAATGCGACGATGACGGTGGGAAGGTTGAACAGCGGTTCGCGTTGTTGCACGAGCGGATTCCGTTACCAGCGCCGGAGTTAAGGCTTTCGGCAAGAAGCCGCAAGCGCGGCGGCGCTGATTTTAACGCTAACGCACCGCACTTTGGCCACATCGCACAGCATGGCACACGCCCTGCTCCAACCCGGGAAAGCGCGGCGAAAGGCGCCCGGTTTGTCCCGATCGGACACAACGGAGAAGGCCGGACGTCTCGCCACGGCACAGGGTGGCGCGTCATGAAGCACATATCATCGCAGGCTGTTTACGCTTACTGGAACGAGAAGCGCGGCGCGCGGCCGGCGCCGGAGCGTAGTGATATCGACCCCGCCGACATCCGCCGGGCGCTCGGCGACACGGTGATGCTGGCCGCCGATTTCGTGGACCGCTGGCGTTTTCGCCTTGCCGGCACCCGCGTCTGCGCCCTGTTCAATCGCGAGATCAAGGGCGAGGCCCTCACCGCGCTGTGGCGCGAGGAAGACCATGACATGATCGAGACTCTCGCCCTCACGCTCACCCAGGAGCGGGTTGGCGCCGTGATGGGCCTTTCCGGTATCACTGCTGACGGCGCCACGGTGGATCTGGAAATGCTGCTTCTCCCACTCGCCCATGCCGGTCATGCGCGCATTCGGGCGCTCGGCGTGCTGGCGCCGCTGTCAACGCCGTACTGGCTGGGCAGCAAACCGGTGACGGAGCTGCATCTCACCACGTTGCGCCATATCGGCCCGGAGGTCGAAGCCTTCTCGGTCGGCCCGGCGCTGGCGCCAGCACAGAGCCCGGCCCGCCTGCCGTTTTCCAAACCCACTGCGGCCTTGCACGACGGCGGCCGAGTACGACGCGGCTTGGTTGTTTACAGCGGTGGTCGGGAAGATTTACCGGAGCCGGATACCAACTAACCGACCATTAACAATACGAACCTAGGGTCGTGGATAGCGGGAACCTTCCTTCCCTAGGTTGACTCCGACCATGGCGCTGCCGCTTTCCCAACCGAGAATTCTGCCGCTCGCCGACGAGCGCCGGCGGCATCAACGCGTCAAGGTCAACCTGCTCGGCCGCTATATGCTGGCCGACCGCAACGAATATCCTTGCCAGGTCGTAAACATGTCGCCCGGCGGCATGGCTCTGGTCGCGCCTGTCAGGGGCAATGTCGGCGAGCGGGTCATCGCCTATGTCGATCACCTCGGCCGGCTCGAAGGCCAGATTGCCCGTCTGCTCGACAATGGCTTTGCCATGACCGTGTCGGCGACCGCGCGCAAGCGCGACAAGCTCGCCGCCCAGCTGACCTGGCTCGCCAACCGGCAGATGCTGAACCTGCCCGAAGACCGCCGCCATGGTCGCTTCACGCCCAAGGTGCCGCGTGCCCGCCTGGTCCTGCCGAACGGCCAAAACATCGGCTGCCGGGTCATCGACCTTTCGGCCTCGGGCGCCGCCGTTGCCGTGCCGAGCGAGCTGCTGCCGCCGGTGGGCGCCGCCATCACCCTCGGCAAGACCCCGGGCCGTGTTGTTCGTCACATCGAGGGTGGCTTCGCCGTCGAGTTCAGCCGGCTGCAGCATCCGGACTTCATCGAAGACAACGTCACCGGCGACTGACGCCGGCTTTGACGACCCCAGATCCTCAAAACGCCGTGGCCCCGCCGCGGCGTTTTGCTTTGGGCCCGTCACAGCGGCGGCCAAAAGCGCTCGTCGCGGCGGCGCGCGAAAGGCCTCATTGCGGCATGGTGAGCCATGCGTGTCGGCAGCCGTTAAAATTGCGCGCAATTTGAACCGCGCCGGCGGCCTGATTTTCGCTCCAGAACCGCGCGCCCGCGCGCAGCATGGCCACCGCGCACGGTAAACCGCGCCGCCTCGCGACAGCCATTTCGCCCGGATTTGCTGGCCGCACGTGGCTAACGTCTCGAGTTTTAGACAAATCGTACTCAACTGCTTTTTACACAAATCAGACTTAAGTTTTCAAAGTATTCGCATCTTGTTTGACGATATCTCTATTCAATACTGAACTTATTACTTCAGCGCGACGAAAAACATCTTTGCGACTGTTGTCCCGGGACGAATGGGAAGGGACAACATCATGATTATTTCAGGCAAAGGCTGTATTCGGATCGCCAATACTTTGGCGATCGCGGCGGCCGCCGTCACCATCACGCTGGCGGGGGCCAGCGCGGGTGATCGCTACGCTTCATTGGGCAACGGCGGCAGCGCCAGCCGTCCGGTCTTCGCGAGCGTCGGCGAAGCAACGCGGGCGCCGATCGGCTGGGTCGACTTCTGTCAGGAGTACCGGGGCGAGTGCAACACCAGGGCCTCCGCGCCGCGCGACATCGTGCTGACCGCGAAAGCCTGGGACGACCTCATCAAGGTCAACAACTGGGTCAATGATTCGATCAAGCCGGTGACCGACATCGAGCACTGGGGCGTCGTCGAGCGCTGGAATTTCGGCGAGGACGGCTACGGCGATTGCGAAGAATACGTTCTGGTCAAGCGCCGCATGCTGATGCAGGCCGGCTGGCCGCGCGAGGCGCTGCTGATCACCGTGGTCCGCGACAAGAAGGGCGACGGCCACGCCGTGCTCACGGTCAAGACCGACCGCGGCGAATTCGTGCTCGACAATCAGGAAGCGCAAATCCTGCCGTGGACGCAGACCGGCTACAAATTCGTCAAGCGCCAGTCGCAGGCCGATCAGAATGTGTGGGTCGCGCTCGGCGAGCCGCGCAACGCACCGGCCACTGTCTCGGCTCGATAGAGGAACCTTGGGGAGAGTCTGTCTGAGCAAACAATCTCGGTGAGGATACGCGTACCCGGTCACGTCCCCACCCCTCCCCGTCCCCAGACCGGGACGCGCGCGGCCAGGCTCCCCCAAGCCTGGCCGCATTTTTTATAAACAGGAATCGTTCACCCGATCCGCTTCAGGCCCTTCGCATACTGCTTCGAGCGATTGACGTAGTGCTCGGCGCCGCCGCGGATCATCGCCAGCGCCTTTTCGTCGAGCGTGCGGATGGCGCGCGCCGGCGCACCGACGATCATCGAATTGTCCGGAAAGCTCTTGCCTTCGGTGACCAGCGCCCCGGCGCCGACCAGCGAGTTGGCGCCGATGCTGGCGCCGTTGAGCACCACGGCGTTCATGCCAATCAGCGAATTGTCGCCGATGGTGCAGCCATGCAGCATCACCTGATGACCGATGACGCAATCCTTGCCGATCGTCAGCGGATAGCCCATGTCGGTGTGCAGTGTGCAATTGTCCTGGATCTGCGAACCTTCGCCGAGCTCGATCCATTCGTTGTCGCCGCGCACCACCGCGCCGAACCAGACACTCGAATTGCGCTTGAGCCGCACGCGGCCGATCAGCACGGCGGTCTCGGCTACCCAGTATTCGCCCTCAGCCGGAAATTCCGGGCGCTGTCCGTCAAGTTCGTAGATCGGCATGTCGTGCTCCCTGTCAGGAGCGCGAGTTAGCCTAGAAGACCGGTAGAATGGAAGAGGTCGGCTGAAGCGTTCGCGGGCGTGAAACGCCGGGCGAAACTAGACGACGCCGCAGGCGCGCAGGCTCATCACCAGCACCTGGCCCGACATCAGGCTCCAGAAGCCGGCGATAATGGTGGCGAAGAACACGAACTGAAACCGGCGGGCTTCGTGGCGCGCGCCCATTAATGTGTTCCGCATGATCAGGAACGGCGCGGCGATGACCAGCAGTGGCACAGCGGCAAGCGCCTGCGCGCTCGGTCCCTTCGCCAGCATGGTGAAGCTCGGCAGCCGACTGGTGGCCAACTGATAGGCCGAGCACGACATCCCCGCCACGGCAAAGCCGAAGGCGAGCGCCAGAAGCATCTGCACGGATTCCGGGGTCATGAACGCCTCAACGCCACGCAACACGTCCAACTATCGCGGAGCGTCCCGCCCGGGCCAGTCAATCCTTAACGGATGGTTAACCTCTTTACCGATCATTAACCAGACCGTGGCACTGGAATGGCATGGCCAGCATCGCGCATCACCCCGCCTCGCGCCGCCGCGTCGCCAAACGCCGCAAGCATGCCGGGCCGCTCGTGGCGCCGGTCGCGGTGTTCGCCGCCGCGTGCGTCGTCGCTGCAACTTACGTGGGCTATGTGCTGTGGCCGCGCTGGCCCGATGCGCCGGTCGCAACCGATGCACCATCCATACCGATGACGGTCGGCGGCACGGTCTTCAATATCGAGCCGGCGGCGGTGCGCATCCCGAGCCAGCGCAATGCCAGTTCGAAGAGCCGCATCGACGTCGCCTATCTGTGGCCATCGCTGATCCCGCCCGACCCGTCGGTCAAGGTGATCGACGGCAAGCCGGTCGACCCCAATGAACGGCTGTTCGCGCTCATTCAGATCGACGACGGCGCGCTGCCTCTCGCCGAACGGGTTCGCGATATCTATCCGCGCTATCTGTCGAAGACCCAGGCGTCCGGTCCCGAGGGGCTGATCGTGCATCCCTTCCGCGCCGAAACGCCCTACGAGGGCGAAGACCTCGTCTACGACCCGACGCAGCGGTTCCTGACACGCTGCTCACGCCAGGGTGTCGTCAATGCCGGCACCTGCCTGCTGGAAAAACGCGCCGGCGCCGCCGACATCACCTTCCGCTTTCCGCGCGAATGGCTGTCCGACTGGCAGGCTGTGGCCGCCGGTATCGACAAGCTGATGACGCGCTGGCGACCGGCGACCTAGCGGCGGGCTACTCGTCCGTGTCCTCGAGATCGAAGTCGAGGATCGGCAATTCGAGGATGTAGGACTTGCGACCGCGCTCGGCCTCGAGGAACAGCACGCCGAGGAAGTCGTCGCCGATATAGACCTCGAGCGAATCCATCTTCTTCGGCCGCGTCACGACGCGAATTTTGTCGTTGTCGAACTTCTTGCGCAGATAGGCATTCAGCGTCGGCACCGGCTGCATCGCCGGGTCGTTCGAGACCTGGATGACCATGCGGAAGTTATAAGACTTCTCGCCCTCGTCCTCATCGGACGTCAGTTCGCCGAGATCGTCCTCGCCGGCGAAGACTTCGGCCACGTCGCCGGCCTTCGGCACCACGCGAATGGTCTGGTTGCCGAAGATCTTCTTCAGATAGGCGTCGAGTTTTGAGACTTCCTGGACGTCCACCGGGCCGCTCCCTGAACAAATCGAATTGTCCCGGCTAGTTGCCCGATTGGACGCCCGAGCGCAACCCGTCGCTATGTCACCGGATCAGCCGTCCAGCATGATGCCGGACAACATCTGGTCCATGGTCCGCGACGGCTCGGGGCAACCGGCTTCGCCGACAACCTTGGCCGGCACGCCGGCGACCGTGACGTTGTTCGGAACCGGCTTGATCACCACCGAACCGGCGGCAATGCGCGCGCAGTGGCCGATCTCGATATTGCCGAGAATCTTGGCGCCCGCGCCGATCATCACGCCCTGCCGAATCTTGGGGTGGCGGTCCTCGTTCTCCTTGCCGGTACCGCCGAGCGTAACGCCATGCAGAATCGAGACGTTGTCGTCGATCGCCGCGGTCTCGCCGACGACGAGGCCGGTCGCATGATCGAGGAAGATGCCGCGGCCGATCTTCGCCGCGGGATTGATGTCGCACTGGAACGCCGCGGACGAGCGGCTCTGCAGATAGAGCGCGAAATCCTTGCGGCCCTTCTTGAGCAGCCAGTGCGCCAGCCGGTGCGTCTGGATGGCGTGGAAGCCCTTGAAGTAGAGAACCGGCTCGATGAGCCGCGAGGCCGCCGGATCGCGATCGATGGTGGCGACGATATCGGCGCGGAAATCCTCGCCGAGCGAGGGCTGGTCCTCGATGGCGTCGCTGAAGGCCTGACGGATGAGGTCGCTCGAGACGTCGGGATGCTCAAGCCGCTGGCTGACGCGGTGCGCAACCGCCGTCTCCAGCGCGTCGTGATGCAGGATGTTCTCGTAGATGAAGCTTGCGAGCTCCGGCTCGCGCCGCACAATGTCTTCGGCTTCGGTGCGGATACGGGTCCAGACGGGATCGACGGTCTCAAGGCCTTTGGCCCGGGTCTGATGCAGCGCCATAGAATATTATTCTCCGAATGCCTCTCAACCCCTCAGATATTGCTTAGCACACCCGGCGCCAGAGAACACCCGAAGAACAGCTAGGCTTTCTTGTGAGGGTAGCGGCTAACGCAGCATCAGGGACGCTGGTCAAGAAACTCCAGAACGCCGGCTTTGTAGACCTTGTCGCCGACCGCCAGCATGTGATCGCGATCCGGGATGTCGAGAGCCTTCGCGCCCGGGATGAGCGCCGCCAGATCGTGCGCCGAGCCTGCCACCTCGTCCTTGGTGCCGATGGCGATCAGGATCGGCGGCTTCAATGACGAGAACTCCTCGCGCGACATGACCTGGCGCGAGCCGCGGATACAGGCGGCCTGCGCCCTGCGGTCCGACTTGGTCTGCTCGGCGAAGGCGCGGAAGACGCGGCCTTGCTTGTCGGTGACGTCGTCGAGCGACGGCGCTTCCAGCGCATCGGCGATGGTGGTCGGCAGGCCGACGCCGTCGATGAGGTGCATGCCGAGGCCGCCGAGAATCGCCGAGCGCACGCGCTCGGGATGCCTGAGCGCGAGGAATGCCGTGATGCGCGCGCCCATCGAATAGCCCATTACGTCGGCGCGCGCGATGCCGAGTTGATCCATCAGCGCGCGCACATCGTCGGCCATCTTGCTCGTATCGTAATCGGCCGGATCGTACAGCTTCTGCGACGCGCCATGACCGCGGTCGTCGAGCGCAATGACGCGATAGCCGGCGCGCGTCAGCGTCGTCACCCAGCCCGGATTGACCCAGTTGATTTCCTTGGTCGAGGCAAAGCCGTGCACCAGCACGATCGGATCGCCCGATCCCTCGTCGAGATAGGCGATTTCGACATTGCCGTTATGGAAGGTGGGCATTCACTATCCTCCGTCATGGCCGGACTTGTTCCGGCCATCCACGCCTTGCTTTGAAGCTAAGACGTGGATGCCCGGCATAAAGCCGGGCATGACGGTGCAATAAACCGGCCCGTCGAAAGACGCAAACGCCTGTCGGCTACGCCGGAAACGTCGCATCGGCTTCGCGCTGCAGGCGGCGGCGCTTGCGATAGCGGAAGTAGCGGCGCGCCCCGCGCTCGGTCGCGCTCTTGAGCGAGGCGATGAACATCGCCAACGTGAACAG
>JAEZEY010000164.1 GCA_023432845.1 Pseudomonadota bacterium | reverse complement strand
ATGGGTGCGCCGCCGTCGGAGAATGCGCCGCATAATAGGCGCGCCTTCAAGACCGGGACCTCATACGGCTATCGCGACGCTTGGGCGGTCGGCTTCGACGGCCGCATGACCGTTGGCGTCTGGGTCGGTCGGCCCGATGGCGCGCCGGTACCGGGGCTGGTCGGGCGCTCGGCCGCGGCGCCGATCCTGTTCGATGCCTTCGCGCGCTCCGGCGCGACGCCGGTGCCGCTGGCGGCCGCGCCCAAGGGTGTGGTTCTTGCCGCCTCCGCCAAACTGCCGCCGCCGCTGCAGCGCTTCAGTGGCTCGGTTTACGGCGCGGCGGCCGAGCCCCCAAGGATCATGTTCCCGCCGCACGGCGCCCGCCTTGAGCTGGCTTCCGGCGAGGCGCCCGATCCGCTGGCGCTGAAGATTGCCGGCGGGGCGGGGCCGCTCACGGTCATGGTCAATGGGATGCCGATCGGGGCGCCCGGCCACCGCCGTACCCTGTTCGTGAGGCTCGACGGCCCCGGATTCGTCCGTCTGACCGTCATGGACGCCCGCGGCGCGGCCGACAGCGTTGTGGTCAGATTGCAATAGTTCGCAGAAACCGCTAACCGCGCGACAAGTCGCGCCGTTCCGCGCCATGACAGCGCGCCTTCCGCCCCTTATGGTGCGGCGCAAGCTGTAGAATTGTCCAAGCTCGAACCCCCGGTACCGCATTAAGGCCCATGAGTACGACTACCGACGACGCGCCGACATCGCCCGCGCCGGCGCGCGGCCTGTCCGCGGTGCTCGATGCCGCGTCGGCCACGCATGCGCGCGCAATCGCTCTGCTGCTGGTGGTGTCGCTGCTCGCCTTTCTGCCGGGTTTCTTTCAGATTCCGCCGGTTGACCGCGACGAGGCGCGCTTCGCTCAGGCGTCCAAGCAGATGCTCGAGCGCGGCGACTATGTCGATATCCGCTTCCAGGACGAGGTCCGCTACAAGAAGCCCGTTGGCATCTATTGGCTGCAGGTCGCCTCGGTAAAGGCCGGCGAGGCCCTCGGCGTTCGCGACGCGCAGACCACCATCTGGCTCTATCGCGTGCCGTCGCTGATCGGCGCCATCGGTGCGGTACTGGCCACCTACTGGGCGGCGCTCGCTTTCGTCGCGCGGCGCACGGCGCTGCTTGCGGCGCTGATGATGGCGACGTCGATCCTGCTGGGTGTCGAGGCGCGGCTCGCCAAGACCGACGCCACGCTGCTGCTGATGAGCGTTGCGGCCATGGGCGCGCTCGCCCGCATCTATCTTGGGGCACGGCATGTCCCACCGCGCCCCGCCGGCTGGCGCATGCCGGCCGTCATGTGGACTGCGATCGCCGGCGGCGTCCTGATCAAGGGGCCGCTCGTCCTGATGTTCGTTGCGCTGACGATACTGGCGCTCGGTATCGCGGATCGCTCGGTGCGCTGGGTGCGTAACATTCGCCCGCTGACGGGCATCCTGTGGATGCTGCTGCTGGTTGCGCCGTGGTTCATAGCCATCGTCGCCAAATCGGGCGACGACTTCTTCATGAAGTCGGTCGGCGACGACATGCTCTCCAAGGTGACGAGCGGGCAGGAGGCGCATGGTGCACCGCCTGGCTACTACTTCCTGCTGTTCTGGATCACCTTCTGGCCCGGTTCCGTTCTGGTGGGCCTTGCGGCGCCGACCATCTGGAAGGCGCGGGCCGAGCCGGGCGCGCGCTTCCTGTTGGCCTGGGTAATCCCATCATGGATCGTCTTCGAGGCGGTGATGACCAAGCTGCCCCACTATGTGCTGCCGCTGTATCCGGCCATCGCCATCCTGATCGCCGGCATCGTCGAGAAGAACGGGCTGTGGCGCAACAAATGGATCGAGCACGGCACCATCGGTTGGTTCCTGCTACCGGGCGCCATCGCCATCGCGGTGCCGGTCATCTTCATCACGATGAGCAGGGACCTCGGGTTGATCGCCTGGCCGTTTGCCGCGGCGGCCGCGATCTTCGGCCTGTTCGCCTGGTGGCTGTTCGCCGTCGACGGCGCCGAGCGCGCCGTGTTGCGCGGCATGGCGTCCTCGGTCTTCATCGCCATCACCATCTACGCCATCACCTTCCCGATGCTGCCGTCGCTGTTTCCGAGCGAACTGGTGGCGCGGGAGGTGCACGCCAAAGGCTGCGCCCATCCGCAACTGGCCTCGACCTACAACTACCAGGAGCCCAGCCTCGTCTTCCTGCTCGGCACGGAAACCAAATTCACCGACGCACCGGGTGCGGCGGAGTTTCTTCATGAGGGTTCCTGCCGTTTTGCGCTGATCGATGCCCGCAGCGAACGAGCGTTTGTGCAGCGTGCCAATGCGCTCAACGTGAGCTTCACGCTCGGCAACCGGATCGACGGCTTCAACATTAGCAACGGCAAGCGCTTCTCGATGGCCGTCTTCCACTCGGCGGCGCCATGAGCATGGGCGTTGTCAGAAAAGCTGAGAGCCCGTGGGTGAGCGTACCGCGACATTGCGCTGCGAATGTCGTCGCTTCGTTCCGCCGCCTCGCGCGGCCGATCGACTGGCGCAAGGCATTCCCGTGGATCGAGGAGCCCAGGCCTGTTCTGATCGGCCTTGCTGTTGTGATTACCGGTTTGGTTGTGGTGATGGGCCTGATCGATGCCGGCGTTGCCCGCGGGGCACAGCGTCTGCCGGTCTGGCTTCTCGACCTGTTCAATTTCATAACGGATTTTGGCAAGGGCGCTTGGGTGTTGTGGCCGCTGGGGCTGCTTTATCTGGCGCTTGCCGCGTTGCCGTATCCAACGACGCCGATGTTGCGGGCTGTCCTCGCCGCGGTGATGGTGCGCGCCGGCTTCCTGTTCGCGGCAGTCGGACTGACGGGACTGGTTGCCAGCCTCGTGAAGAACATGATCGGCCGGGCCCGTCCGGGTGTCGGCGGCGTTGTCGATCCTTTCCTCTTCGATCCGTTTCACTGGGCGCCGTCTTTCGCCAGCCTGCCGTCAGGGCATGGAACGACTGCCTTCGCGGCGCTGGCGGCGTTCGGCACGCTGTTCCCGCGTGCGCGGACCGCCTTTCTCATTTACGGCATCGTCATCGCCATGAGCCGTGTCGCGATCGGCGCCCATTATGTCAGTGACGTGGTGGCCGGCGCGGTCTTCGGCATTGTGGGCGTCATGATTGTGCGGCGCTGGTTCGCGGCGCTGCACCTCGGCTTCGCCATCGGCCCGGACGGGCGCATCGTCCAGTATCCAGGGCCGTCGGTACGCCGGATCAAAGCAGTTGCCCGCGACCTGCTGGCTTAATAAAGAGCAGCGCCGGGCTTTGGTCGCCGGCGCTGGTCCGGCACCCGGCCGGGAACCGGGTTTTGTAAAAATGTCTGTTAGATCAATAAATTATGAGCGGCAAAGATGAGCAGCACTGAGCCGGCCGTCACCGTCGTGGTCCCGGTCCGCAACGAGGCTGGCAATATCGCGCCGCTGGTCGCCGAAATCGCAGCCGCGGTCGAGGGCCGGGAGCCGTTCGAGATTGTCTATGTCAATGACGGCTCGACCGACGGCACCGAGGCCGAACTCCAGCGCCTGATGGCGCTCCATCCGTTCCTGCGCCGCGTCCGTCACCGCCAGTCCTGCGGCCAGTCGGCGGCGGTGCGCAGCGGCGTCTTCGCCGCGCGCGCGCCGGTCGTGGTCACGATCGACGGCGACGGTCAGAACGATCCGGCCTTTATTCCGGCGCTGCTCAAGGTCCTGCGCGACGGCGCGCCGACCATTGGTCTGGTTGCCGGTCAAAGGCTGAGCCGCAAAGGCGGCTTCAAGCGCTTTCAGTCACGCATCGCTAATGCCGTGCGCGGCGCCGTGCTGCGCGACGGCACGCGCGACACCGGTTGCGGCCTCAAGGCGTTTCGCCGGGACGTGTATCTGCGCCTGCCGTATTTCGACGCGCTGCATCGCTTCATGCCGGCGCTCATCAAGCGCGAAGGACTCAGCATCGGCTATGTCGACGTGGTCGACCGGCCGCGTGGTTCCGGCGTGTCGAATTATGGAATGTGGGATCGGCTGTGGGTCGGCATTCTCGATCTCGCCGGCGTGTGGTGGCTGATCCGCCGCCGCAAGAAAATTCCGGACATCATCGAAGACTGATGCGGGCGGCCGTGCGGCTGCCGTGACGGCACGCATTGCCCGCGAAAGAGGGAAGCAATCCATGTTGATCGATATCGCGAGCGCCGTCGGCGGCTATCTGCATGACGTCTTTGTCGGCAATGCCGATTGGGGCGTTATCATCGGCTATGTCGCACAGTTCCTGTTTGCCATGCGCTTCGTGGTGCAATGGATCGCTTCGGAACGCGCCGGCAGGAGCGTGGTGCCGACGGCATTCTGGGTGTTCTCGATCGGTGGCGGACTGATGCTGCTCGGCTATGCGCTGTATCGAAAAGATCCAGTCTTCATCATCGGCCAGGCCTTCGGCGTTTTCGTTTATATTCGCAATCTGCAATTTGTCATGCGCGGCCGTGGCGAGGGCGCGGCTGTCTGAGAGGTTTGCCGCACAGCCTTCCGACGAAAGAATAATGGAATTTCCCGGACAGCGAATTTGTCGCAGCCAGCTGCTACCGCACGCGCGGGTTGAGAGAAAATGATGCAATCACCTGCTCCATAATGGGCAGGACGGGTCCGCTTTGTGCAGCGCGAACGTGTATAAACCCTTGACCTTGCGCCGCAATCGTTCTGTGATGCCATCAGGTGCAAAGCTTGGGGGGATGGCTTTGGGATAGCCGTGGCAGATCGCGCGCCACAGTGTCCTTGATGAGGGGAGATGCGAGCCAGCCCTCGATGTGTCCCATCGATTCAGAACAATTCAACACGCATGAGTGAGGCTGCACGATGAAACGAGTTCTTAGTATTGTTGCTTTGACGGCCGCCGTTTTCGCCGTCCAGAGCGCTTCGGCGCAGACGCTGAAGCAGGTCAAGGATCGCGGCATTCTCAACTGCGGTTCCAACACGGGTCTCGCCGGTTTCGGCCTGCCGGATGCGCAGGGCAAGTGGACCGGGCTCGATGTCGACACCTGCCGCGCCATTGCCGCCGCGGTGCTCGGCGACGCCAGCAAGATCAAGTTCGTGCCGCTGTCGGCGAAGGATCGCTTCACTGCTCTGCAGTCCGGCGAAGTCGACGTGCTCGCCCGCAACACGACCTGGACTTCGTCGCGCGACACCCAGCTCGGCCTGAACTTCGTCGGCGTCAACTACTACGACGGCCAGGGCTTCATGGTGCGCAAGGCGCTCAAGGTGAACTCGGCGCTTGAACTCAACGAAGCGTCGGTCTGCGTGCAGCAAGGCACCACGACGGAACTCAACCTGGCCGACTATTTCCGCGCCAACAACATGAAGCTCAAGACCGTGACCTTCGCGAGCTCGGACGAAGCCATCAAGGCTTACGACTCCGGCCGTTGCGATGCGTTCACGACCGACGCTTCGGGTCTCTATGCGGAACGTCTGCGTCTGGCCAATTCGGCCGATCACATCGTGCTGCCCGAGATCATCTCCAAGGAGCCGCTCGGGCCGGCCGTGCGTCACGGCGATGACCAGTGGTTCGATGTCGTCAAGTGGACCTACTTCGCGATGCTGAACGCCGAAGAGCTCGGCATTACCTCGAAGAACGTCGATGAAATGCTGAAGTCGAACAGCCCGGACATCAAGCGTCTGCTCGGCACCGAAGGCAACTTCGGCGAACAGCTCGGCCTGTCGAAGGACTGGGCGCTGCAAATTGTCAAGCAGGTCGGCAACTACGGCGAGGTGTTCGACCGTAATGTCGGCGCCGGCTCGCCGCTGAAGATCGACCGCGGTCTCAACAAGCTGTGGACCAAGGGTGGTCTGCAGTACGCACCGCCGGTCCGTTAAGCGGGTCGCGTTCAGCGCAAGACCAACCTAATACCGAGCCGCGGCGGACCGGGTCTCCGCGGCGGCTCAGCCAAGCTGAGCCAGTGTTCCGGTCGCGGCCGTCTTTGAG
>JAEZEY010000144.1 GCA_023432845.1 Pseudomonadota bacterium | reverse complement strand
TCCCCGAACAGGGCATAGGCGAGAAACAGGATGCCCACGACCGGCATGATCGGGCCGGCGGTGCGGCGCGACGCCTCCAGCACCAGCACGATCAGCGCAACGCCGAGGATGACGTCCCACTGGTTCGGCACCGCGGCGCGATCGGTGAAGTCGTCGCCACCCATCAGCGCGTAAAGCATGATGCCGACGGCGAGCAGGCCAGCCAGCACGTCGAACCATTCGATGCGGTTGCGGAACCGCGCGCTCAGCGGGAACAGCAAAAAGGTGAGGACCAGAACGAAAGCGAGATGGGTGTATCGCAGCGGCTGCGTCGGGACGATCTCATAGGCCGCGTAAAGGTGGAATACGGTCATCGCCACGGCAATGGCGGTCACACCGATACCGACCCATCCGGTCAGCCTGTTCGCCGCGCCCTCTTCCTGCTGGACGTATTCCTCAGCTTTGCGCAGCGCTTCGGCCGAGATCTGGTCCTCGGCAGAAACTTCAAATTTCTCATCCGCCGTCATCGTCCCCTCAGATTTTCAGTGTCTCGCACGGTCGGCCGGCCTCGCGCCCTGCCCCAGAGACCCTCCGCCCCGGGTCCGCCCATAACACGTTTGCCCAATGGGCAAAACCACCGCCGCGTTGCGCCGCAAAATGGAAAGGGGCGCCGCCTTTCGGCCGCGCCCCGGGTGCGATGACGGATCGATTGATGCGATCAGACCAGCACGTCGTTGTCGATACCGGCCGGGGCGCCCGCATATTGCTGCGGCATGAGGTCGAGCGGCTCGGCCACAGGAGCCAGCGGCGCGAAGTCGCGGTTACCTGCGACCTCATTGGCGCTCGGGGCGTCGATCGGACGGTCGAGGCGGCGCGAGGAACCTTCGAACACGACATTCGGCTCGATGCTGAGCGACTTGTTGTAGACCTCGCCCTCGATGCGGGCATTGCCCTGGAGCTTCACGCTATTGCCGTGGATGGTGCCCTTGAAGGAGCCCTGCACGATAGCATCGAGCGCGGTGACGTTGCCCTCGACATAGGCGCCCTCGCCGATGATGAGATGCGCGGCGCGGATGTCGCCGAGCACGCGGCCGAACACCTGTACGGCGCCGGCGCAGACGACATTGCCGGTCACCAGCATGCCGGGGCCGAAAGTGGTGACGATATCGGGCTGCACTTTGGTTGCAGAGCCCGGGCGGGCCTCGACGGCCGAATAATCCTTGGACATGAAGCTCACGGCAGCACCTTGTTGATTGCGATCCCTATCCCGCGACAAAAATACCGCGGTCGCCGGGCCCGGCCAGCGCAAAGCCGATTCATCACTAACGCGCGCGGCGTTAACTTAACGGCCGTCGATCGCCGCTTCCGAACTTGATTAAAGCGCCGGCGAAACGCTTAATGTCGCCATGCGGAGCCCCGTATCGACCAAGGCGAAGCCGGCCCAGACGGCGCGAGATCAGGCCATCGAAGCCGCAGTCAGCCAGTTCATGAAGTCAATTGATCACGCCACGCGGCGCGAGATCGAAAAGCGCCTGCGCAAGGCCATCGCCGACGGCACGCTGAAGCCTGGCGACAGCGTCACCGCCGGCATGGGGCTGAAAAGCCCCGATGCCAATCTCGATGTCGCCGTGTTTGGCAAGATCAAGCTTTAGCGTCTGACCTACTCCGCCGGCACGCCCTGCTTCGCCAGCCGACGCGCGACGCGGCGCTCGCGCGAGCGGTCGCGCTTCTGAGCGAGATTGGCGATGGCCATCAGCGCCGCCGGCGTCACGATCAACGTCAACACGGTCGCGAAGCCGAGACCGAAGACGATCGCGGTCGACAGGCTGATCCACCACTGCGTGGCCGGCGCGCCGATCGTGATTTCGCGATGCACGAATTCGAGATTGATGCCGAAGGCGATTGGCAGCACGCCGAGGATCGCGGTGACAGCGGTGAGCACCACCGGACGCGCGCGCTCGCGACATGTCTCGAGGATCGCTTCGTAGGCGTTCTGCCCTTCGCTACGCAGCCGGTCATATGTATCGATCAAGACGATGTTGTTGTTCACGATCACACCGGCGTTGGCGATCACGCCGATGCCGGTCATCACGACGCCGAAAGGCTGACCCATGATCATGAGGCCGAGCAGCACCCCGATGGTTGACAACACCACCGCCGACAGCACCAGCCCGACCGAAATGAAGCGGTTGAACTGCGCCAGCAGGATCGCGAAAATCAGGAACAACGCGGTGCCGAAGGCCTTGCCGAGGAAGTCGCCGGCCTTTTCGCGCTCTTCGTCCTCGCCCTTCAACTTGAAGGTGACGCCGTCGCCGAGATTCATGCTGTCCAGCGTGTCGATAACCTTCTTCTGCACCACCGCGTTCTGCGCGCCGTCGGCAATGTTCGATGACACGGTCATGACGCGATTGCCGTTGACGCGGTTGATGTAGCCGACACGCTGCGCCGGCACGCGCTCGACGAAATTGCCGATCGGCACGTAGCCGGCCTGCGTCTGCACGCGCAATTCGTCAATTTGGTCAAGGCTGCGGCGGTCCTCCGGGAAGCGGACGATGATATCGACCGCCTTGTCGTTGTCGGAGGGCCGATACTCGGTGACCTTGACGCCGTTGGTCACAAGCTGCACGGCGTTGCCGACGGCGGTCAGACCTGCGCCGTATTTGGCCGCTTCGGTCTTGTTGACATTGATCTTCCAGTCGATGCCCGGCAGCGGCAGACCGTCGTCGAGGTCGCGGACCTCCGGCATTTTCGACAGCGCCTCGGCGACCATCTTGGCGGCGGCGGGCAGCTTGGCCGGATCGAGGGCCGCGAGTTGCACCTGGATCGGCTTGCCGGTCGGCGGGCCCGCGCGCGGCGCCGTCACCTCGATCAGCACGCCGGGGATGGACTGCGTGCGCTCGCGGATCTGGTCCATGATGGCATGCGCCGGCAGGCGCTTCTGCCAGTCGGCAAACTCGAACTGGATGACGCCGATCGTGTCCTCGGTGATTTCGCTGGAACCGCGCGGCTGTTCACCGACGCGCGTATAAACGGTTTCGAGCCCGTCGGTCGCGAGCACCGTCTTCTCGACCTGCGCCAGCGTCTTGTCCTTTTCGTCGAGGGACAGGTTGCCGCGCGCATGGACGATGACCTGACCGTAATCGGGTTCGACGCTGGGGAAGAATTCGACGCCATTACCGAGCTTGCCATAGGCGCCGATCACCACGACCAGCAGGCCGACAGCGAGACCGAGAATGAGGACCGGCCGGTGCAGGGCGAAGCGCACCGTGCGCATGTAGAGGCCCTTGTCCGAGGCGCGATCATCATGCGGGACCGGCGAGGCGCGGCCGAGCAGCGCCCCGAGGGTCGGCTTGAAGAACAGCGCCACGGCGAGTGACGCGGACAAGGTCGCGATCAGCGTGATCGGCATGTACTTCATGAATTCGCCGACGATGCCCGGCCAGAACAGTAGCGGCGAAAACGCAGCAACGCGCGTGGCGGTCGCCGCGATCACCGGGCCCGACATGCGCACCGCTGCCTGGGCATAGGCTTCCTTCGGCGGCATGCCTTCCGACATGCGCCGTTCGGCATATTCGGAAACGATAATGGCGTCGTCCACCAGCATGCCGACGGCGAGAATGAGCGAAAACAGCACAACGATGTTCACCGTCAGTCCCGCGAGCTGAAGACCGAGCACGCCAGCCAGAAACGAGGCCGGGATCGCGATTCCGATGAACAGCGAGGCGCGGAAGCCGAGCGCGAACAGGATGATGACGGCGACCAGCAGCACACCGGTGGCGACCGAGTTCTGCAGGTCGGCCAGCATCTGGCGGATGATCTTGGATTTATCCTGGGTGAAGCCGACCTCGACGCCTTCCGGCCAGACCTTCTGCATCGCCGCGACCTGCTTCTTCACCGCATCGACGGTTTCGATCAGATTGGCGCCGGTGCGCTTGGACACTTCGATGGCCATGGCCGGACGGCCATTGACGCGCGTTACCGAGGTCGCGTCCTTGAAGGTCGGGCGGACGGTAGCGATGTCGCCGAGCGCGACCGATGCACCGGCGGTCGAGACGACCGGGATGTTGAGCATGTCCCGCGGCTGCTCGATCAGGCCCGGCACCTTGACGGCGAAGCGACCAGTCGCGCTTTCCAGCGCGCCGGCTGCGATCAGGCTGTTGGACTGCTGCGTCACCTGAATGAGCTGATCGATGGAGATGCCGTAGCTCTTCATCAGCATCGGCTCGGCGACGACCTCGACGGCCTCGTCGCGCGCGCCGCGCAATTCCGCCTTGAGCACGCCCGGTTGCTGCTCGATCTGGTTCTTGGCCTCGCGCGCGATGCGCAGCAAGGTGCGCTCCGGCACGTTGCCGGCCAATGTCACGACCAACACCGGATAGAGCGACAGGTTGACTTCCTGCACCGACGGCTCGTCGGCGTCGCGCGGAAGATCGCGCTTTGCCTGATCGACCTTGGCGCGCACGTCGGCGAGCGCTGCGTCGGAATTGAAGCCGGCTTCGAACTCGAGCAGCACATAACCGCCGCCTTCATAGCCGGTGGCGCGCATTTCCTTGACGCTCGTCACGGACTTGAGCTGCGTCTCGACCGGGCGGATCAGCAGACGCTCGGCGTCTTCCGGACTGATGCCTCGCTGCGTCAACTGCACATAGATGATCGGCACCTTGACGGCGGGCTCGGCCTCTTTCGGGATGGTCTGATAGGCGATGAGGCCCGCGACCAGCAGAAAGGCGAGCGTCGCCAGGGTCAGGCGCGCGTGCGAGATGGCGTAGTTGATAAAGGCAGACATTCAGTTCATCCCCCGCTCACCCCCGCGAAGGCGGGGATTCAGAAGCGGCTCGCTCATCCTGTTTTCATAGACCGGGTCCCCGCTTCCGCGGGAACGAGCGGAGTTTGTGTATCCGCCCATGATCAATCACTTCGCCGCCGTTTCCGCCGGCGCTGCCGTCGTCTCGACCTTCTGGCCTTCGCGCACGAAATCCTGGCCGCGCACGATCACGCGCGCGCCGTCGGGGACACCCGCCAGCCACATCGTGTCCTGCAGGTCCTCGACGATCTGCACAGGCACGAACTGCACCTTCTGCTCGGCATCGACCACGCGCACGCCGATATCGCCGGAAGAGGCGATGGTCAGCGCCGAGCGCGGCACCTGCGTCGCCGGCTCCGGTTGCAGCGACACCGCGACTTCCGCGGTGATGCCGTCGGGGACGGTCCCCTGCCGGTTATCCATCTCGACCTCGACGCGATAGGTGCGTGTCGTGGCGCTGGCGGACTTGGCGACATAGCGCACGCGGCCTGTGACGGTCTGGCCGGTGATCAGCTTGACCTGAGCCGGCTCACCAACCTTGACGCCGGCGAGCTTGCGCTCGGAGACCTCGACCACTGCCAGCATCGGATCGAGCGCGACCAGAGTCGCGATTTCCTTGCCGGCCATCGAGAACGCGGCGCCGCCGACTTCCGCCGGCACATCGGTAATCACGCCGGCCCAAGGCGCGCGCACGACACTGCGCTCCAGTTCGGAACGCGCGGCGCTGAGCGCCGCTTCGGCCGCCTTGTATTGCGATTCCAGATTGACCATGTCGAGCTTCGGCAGCGCGCCGCTCTGGATCAGCGTCCGCTTGGCGTCGAGTTCGGCCTTGCGCTGCTCGACCAGAGCCTCGGCCTGCGCCACCTGCGCCTTGCGCGCGTCGTCGGATAGCACCGCGACGATCTCATCCTTCTCGACGTGCTGACCGCGCTTGACCCGCAATTCGACCAACGTACCGCCAGTGCGCGCGGTAATCGCAACTTTGCGATCCGCCTCGGTGCGACCCGACAGCGTCAGCTTCGGCGCGTGCTGCTCGATCCTCACCGGCGCGACCGAGACGCGGAACAGCGATTGCGCTTTCGCTTCGCCGGGGCGCACGGCCGCCTCGCCTTGTGCGCCTTCGCGCGGCATCAGATGGCCCGATGCGATCCAGAGCACCGCGGCGGCGACGATGCCGACGGCGGTAATGCGACTGGCTTTCATCATGGCTTCATTCCATCCTTGGCCTCGTTGCCGCTTGCGGCTTTGGCCGGCGCCAACAGTCCGTGCACCATTTTGAGAACAAGTGGCAGCGATGCCTCGGCGCTGAACTTGGCATCGACCGAGCGCCGCCACGACATGCCGTCGCCGATGGCGAGCAAGAGACCCGCCACAGCTTCAACATCGACGTCCTTGCGGATTTCACCACGTTCCGCGGCGTGGGCGAGCATCGCCGCGAGCCGGTCACGCACTTCATTCTCGATGGTCTGATAGAGTTTCGAGATATCGGGATGACGCCGGCTCTCGGTCATGATCTCGGCGCAGATGGATACTTCGTCGTCAGTGCGGTCGACGAGGTGATACCGCGCCAACCCGGCAAGCGCCTCGAAGAAGTCCGGAGCGTCGTTAACCTGGTTGAAGCTGTCGACCGCGTCGGCGCGGTTCCGTTCGCAGATGCCGACGATCAGCGCCTCTTTCGACGGAAAGTAGCGGTAGAGATTGCCGGCGCTCATGCCGGCTTCGGCACAGATGTCCTGCATCGACGCCCGATGGAATCCCGATCGGGCGAAGCATCGTTCCGCCGCATCGAGAATTTCAGCGCGGCGGTCGGATTGCCGCTGCCGGTTCGGATGGCGCATGAATGATCCCAAAACCTTCGTGGCGAGGCGAGTATTGCGCACCGCACCATAATGAGAATGAACGTTCACTCCAATATTTATAATGCCGGAAATTGTCAACGGAATACCGTGACCAGGCCGATTGACCGTACCGGCGAGAGGGCCTTTTCTGGCGGCATGGCGCGGATAGCGGAAGGCGCGAGCGGAACATGGCCTATCTGGTGGTCTTCATCGGCGGCGGCATCGGTGCGGCCCTGCGCCACGGCGTCAATATCGGGGCGGCCCGGCTGTTCGGGACGTCGTTCCCATTCGGAACCCTGTCCGTCAATATCATCGGATGCCTGGCCATGGGGCTCCTGGCCGGCTATTTCGCTTTGAAGGGCGACCTGAGCCAAAACTGGCGCCTGTTCCTGACGACCGGCATTCTCGGCGGTTTCACGACGTTTTCGGCGTTCTCGCTCGACGTTGCCGTGCTCTATGAACGCGGAGAAATCGGGCTGGCGGCGACTTATGTGCTCGCCTCGGTGATGGTTTCGCTGATTGCGGTATTCGCCGGGCTGGCTCTGATGCGCAGCCTGACGTGACGGCCCATCGCATTGAGGCGGTCCGCCCGGCGTGGTAATTTTGCCTCAAATTCGGTTCAGACGACGCTCCACTCCGCTTGGGAGACGAGGCTTCGGGGAGAAACGCCGTGGTGAGACTAGTGATCGCAGGTTTGATGGTGGCCATTTTGACGGCCGGTTTCTGGTCCCAGGGTGCCGAGGCGCAGGGCCGCAAGCCTTTCCACGCTATGTCCAACGACGAGAAATACGACGTGAAGGCGGCCGAGTCCGTCGATGCCCAATACCGCAATGCGCTGGAGCGAACCCGAAAGACGGATGCCCAGCCGGTGCAGGTCGATCCGTGGTCGAACATGCGCGGCACCGATACGTCGGCGGGCAAGAAGAAGTAGAGCCGCTCACCCGTCAGGATTTGCGGCGGCGCTTACCAGCGATATCGCGGTCCCCAGTAGGGACCGAAATAGTGCCGCCGATAATATGGCCCGTAATATACGGGCGGCGGCGGCACCTCGTAGTAGATTGGCGGTTCCTCGACATAGTAACGAGGCCGCGAGACACGCCGCGGCGGCACACGTCCTGAGAAGTTGATGGCTGACTGGATGGCGTAGCCGCTCTTGTCCTGCCAGGTCACCGCGCACCACCCCCCGGCACATTCTCCGACATCGATGAGGCTGCCGCCCGGAATTTTGCCGAGAATGTCCTTGTCGGTGCCGGGCCCTGACCGCAGGTTAACGGTCGAGGGCACATAAGCCGGCTTGGCGACTGCCGGAGCCGCGGCCACCGCCAGTACCAGAGCCGCCGCGAACGCCATGAATGCGCGCATTGCCATCGATCCGTTCTCGGGCGCTTTCAGCCCTTCACGCCGGGCTGAACCATGGCATGCCAAAGGTCAAAAACGGCAGCATCGCGGCGGATGCTGACCGCCGCCGGCGCTTGCATGCGCCCTTCCTCCTGTGAGAGAAGGCGCGCATGTCAGAGACCGATAACAACACCTCGAAACCCGCGGCCGACGCGCTGCCCGACCGCCTGTCGACCGATCCGCGCAGCCCCTACTTCAATGCCGACGTTCTGTCGCGCGACATCGGCATCCGCTTCAAGGGCGTCGAAAAGACAAATGTCGAGGAGTATTGCGTCAGCGAAGGCTGGATCCGCGTCGCCGCCGGCAAGGCGCTCGACCGCTACGGTCAGCCCCTGACTATCAAACTCACAGGCACGGTCGAACCCTACTTCCGCGACAAAGCCTGAGACCTGACCTTCGGTCATGAAGAGCGCGCCGATGAACGACGAGCTCGCCCATTCCGAAATCGCCCGGCTGGAAGAACGGATCGAGGAACTGCGTCAGGCGCTCGAGCGCTGCGACAAGTTGGCCTGGGCCGCCCGGATCGCCATCGCTGGCGGCGCGCTGTGGTTCGTGCTGGCGCTAGCCGGCATCCTGACCTTCTCGGCGACCGGATTTGCCGGCGCGCTGGCCGCCCTGCTCGGCGGCTTCGTGCTAGCCGGCTCCAACAAGACGACGCGCGAGCAAACCGAAGCGGCGCTGCACGAGGCCGAGGACCGGCGCCGCGCGCTGATCGACACCATGCGGCTGCGGCTGGTCGAGCCTCCCGGCGTTACGGTGCATTGAGCCCGGCAAGCACATGGTTAATCCGATCGATAAGACCGTCGCCATCGCCTACTGATAATATTAACGGCGGCGTTGCAGTATCCGCGTGTGGACGAGAAGTGGGAGACTGGATCGTGATCCGGATCAAGATCAAAAAAGGCAACATCGACGCGGCGCTCGAGGAATTCAGCGCGGCGAAGAAAGAGCAGAACCGGAAGTTCGAGGAGCAGGTCGCCGCCTTCTTCGCGCCCGAGGCGGAAGATGAGGCCGACCAGAAGCCGGCTTTGCGCGCCCCGAGCTATCAAAGCATTCTGGCTCGCTCCCGCCGCATGGGCTGAGACGCGGCACGACCGCAACCAACACCGACATAAAAATGCCCCGCCGAGCGGGGCATTTTTCGTTTAGGATTGCCGCCAGATGAAGCGCCCTACTCCGCCGCTTCCATTGTCGGCCGCACCGCCTCGACCTTCGCCGCGCAGAACTTGAACTCCGGAATCTTGCCGAACGGATCGAGCTTCGGATTCGTCAGCAGGTTCGCCGCCGCCTCGACATAGGCGAAGGGAATGAACACCACGCCATCCGGCACCGCATCATCCTGCCGCGCCTGCAATTCGACCTCGCCGCGCCGCGTCGTCACGCGCACCATGTCACCCGGCGCGATGCCGAGCTTCTCGATGGTGCCACGCGAGACTTGCGCAATCGCGGTCGGCTCGAGCGCGTCGAGCACTTTGGTGCGGCGGGTCATCGAGCCGGTGTGCCAGTGCTCGAGCTGGCGGCCGGTCGAGAGGATGAACGGGTAATCGTGATCCGGCACCTCGTCCGGCGGCGTGAGCTTGGTCGC
>JAEZEY010000140.1 GCA_023432845.1 Pseudomonadota bacterium | reverse complement strand
TGGCGACGAAGCTCGCATAGCTGTCGCGGCGCTGTTCGCCGTCGGTCATCACGCCGACGCCGGCGCGATCCTGCGCTGCCGCGACGAGACGCACGGCATCGTTGGCCGTCTCGTGAAACGCGGCTTCGTCTAGCTTGCCCGACACGTAGTCGTGCATGGTCTCGACCATCCAGCGCGGCCGCGGCCAGCTGCCTATGCCCATCACCGAAAGCGGCGGGATCGGCGGCGCGTCGCGCTTTTCGCGCGGCGGCGCGCCCGGGGCCGGCGCGGGTGCAGCCGCCGTCGCTACGGCCGGCTTGGCTTCTACCTTGCCGCGCTCGTCGAGCTTGCCCTTGCAGATGAGAAAGCTGCGCTGCTTGCCGTCCTTGACGAAGGACACCAGATCGTTGCCGGTCAGGCGGCACCACGCCGGCAGATCCTCGTCGACCGAGATTTCAGTCGAGAGGATCTCCAGCAACTGGCCGCGCGCCATCGGATCGATGTGCTTGCGGATCAGCAGCAGCAGGCCGTTGCCGCAATCGAGATCGCCGCCGTCGAAGGAAACGTCGGGGGATTGCGGATGTGCGATCGTCATCGCCATCGTCATGCGGACCGGCGGCGGCCGATCTCGTAACCGACCGCGGCGAAGCCCAGCAGCAGCACGACCAGCGCCGCCAGCATGCCCGGCGACAGGCCCGCGACCACGGCCGAAGGCGCAGTATGCGAGGCCGCCGGCGCCGGCGTGACCGGTTTGACCTCGGCGCCGCTGGCGCGCGCGGCGGCCTGATAGGTGCGGTCGAGCAGGCCGCGGCCGACATCCTTCAGGATGGCCTGACCGGCGACGCGGCCCTGGCCGAGCACCAGATCGACATTGGCGACGCCGGGGCCGCCGAGATTGATCGAACGGTTGCCCTTGCCGTCCTCGACATGCCAGCCGAGCACCTCGCCGCCTTCGGCCTTGTCGACCACGATCTTGAAGTAGCCTTCCGGCCCATTGAACGAGCCGCCGGACTTCAGCCTGATCTCTTCCTTGTTGACCAGCATGAAGCCGAAGTTGTGCCCGGTCGGGCAGCCGACCGGATAGACCGAGAAGCGCGTGTCGGGTGCATAGTCGGCGCCATAGTTCAGGCTGAACGCCTTGGCGTAGATCTTGAGATTGGCCTTGCCGTCCTTGAACGGCTCCGGCCACGGCGACAGGAAGCCGGCGATGTCGCCGTGCTCGAACATCAGCGCCTTGCGTGCGCCGGTATCCTCGATCAGCAACTCGTTGTTGACCGGACCGATGGTGCGGTTGAGCACGACATTGCCGCCTTCCAGCACCTCGATGCGGACGGTGCCGGCTTCGGCGTTGAGTTCGGCGACGCGGATGGTGCGATTGCCGGACTTCCATTCATCGCCGGCGCCGGCGAGACCGGCGAACAGCTTCTCGTCGGCGAGCAGCAGGCGGTCCATGCGAACGCCGGAAATCCAGTCGAACACCATTTTCTGCGGCGAGACTTCGCGCGCCTGGCCCTGGTTGTAGAGCTGGATGAACTTGTTGTTGATGCCCCAGCCCGGCTGGCTGGCCGACAACATCGGCGCGCCGAAGGCCCACTCCCAATCCGTGCCGGCAATCGTCTTGACGTGCAGCGCGTGGTTGGCGGTCTTGTTGTGACCGACCGTGGCGTAATACTGATAGACGGTGCCGCCGACGACGACGCTCTGCCCGGCGGGGATCGTGACGTTCTCCTTCACCACGATGCTCATGTCGTAGTCGATATAGGTCGGTGTGCGGCCGAGCACCGGAATGGTCTCGCCGCGCAACGCCACTTCGCCGCCCATCGTGTCTTCGAGGTAATAGAGGCCGCCCGGCGGGATGATGACCTCGCCGTTCTCGACCTTGCTCTTGCGGATGAAGACGGAGTCGAATTTCGGCGGCCGGTTGAGGCCGAAATCGTCTTTGAAGCCGCGCGCCTGCGGCAGGCCGGGCAGGCCCGGCACGTAAGCCGGTTTCACCGGGCGGTCGACAATCAGCGAGAACGGCGGCGGCGCAATGTCCTTGGTCGCGATCGGATGCGCGAGCGGCGCGCCCGGCTTCATCGGGGCCAGCACGGTGCTGTAATCGGTGGCGAAAGCGGCCGAGGCGGTTGCCAGCAACAGCGTGGCGGCGAGGCTTGTCGTACGGAATGTCATTGTCGTCTCCCCCTCAGATTGTTTTTGCCGCGGCCGGCAGCGTGGACTGCGGCAGTGCGCATGATGCGTTGGCGGCGCGCCGGCTGAGGTAAAGCGTGCCCCAGCCGGTCAGCATCAAGGTGTTGAGCATCAGCAGCCATTTCGGTACGCCGGCGAGCAAGGTACCGGCCAGGCCGAGACCGACGACCGACAGCACCGGCGCCAGACAGCTCACGCACAGCGCCGACAGTGCCAGCACGCCGCCACCGAGGGCCGCGCCGCAGGCGGTGCGCCCTCCGCCGCGACGCGCGGTGGTGAGGGCAAAGCCCATGAAGGCAACGGCGAGACCGACGGAGATGGTCGTGAAGATCTCGTCCTTGCGCTGGAAGCTGACCCACCACGCTTCGGAACGCTCGTAGGTCAGCTTGCCGGCTTCGACGAACTCGCCCGGCAGGAAGCCGCAATTCTCCGCGTCGGCCGCCGTCGCCGGCATCTCGAACCGCCCGAAGCTCGCGCCGACATAGCCAAGCGCGGCGACGACGAAGAGAACGAGCATCAGCCGATACGGAAGCATCGCGGCAGTCCTTTCACCCGGTTGAGGTCAGTAGCTGACGCTCGGAGCGCCCTCGCCCATGAACTCGACGAGCTTGGCGCCACCGACGATCACTGCGCCGGGAATGAGGTTGTTTTCGTCGAGCGCGCGCTTCTTGAAGCAGGGCGAGCAGACATAGATTTCGCCGCCGGCCTCGACGAAGTTCTTCATCAGATCCTTGAGCGCCGCGAAGCCTTCCTCATGGATGTTGTCGGCATAACCCTTCTGCGACAGCCGGGTGCCTTCGATCGACAGGAACACCAGCGTCTTCTTGTCGGAAGCGACGGCGGCATTGGCGACGACGAAGGCGACGGTCGCCTTGTCGGTGTTGTCCTTGGCCGAGGTCAGGCTGACGACGAATTTACCGGGCATGGCATTCTCCTTTGGGTTGGTGAGGCATTCGGGTGATTGGGCGGGTTCGGATCAATTCCAGTCGGTGCGCGATCTGATCCAGAAGCTTTTCGCGTCCGGATCGTGATGGACGAGTTCATTGCGTGTCAGCCGGCACCAGGCCGGAAGATCCTCGATCGCGCCGGGATCGAGCGAGATCACCTTGATGACCCCGCCCGGCATGGCGCGCAGCCGCTTGCGCAGATCGAGCACAAGCTCGCCGCAGCCGAGATCGCCGGCATTCCATTCGTCGTCCGCATGCGGCGGGGCATTGAGGCGGGCGGGTTCAGACACATGCAATCCTTTCACCGCAACGCCATTGGCGCGCGGCGATCGACAAGTGTTGACGCCGACGCGCGTCACGCGCGCCGACAAACCATCGACGTCATGGGAAAGGAGCGCACTTCGCCGAGACGACGCCGCGCCGGAAATCCAGCGCATCCAGCCCGCACGGAGCATGGCGTTCTTGCGAGGTCGCTCTACTAAAAAGACTAGTGGCAGAAAAAAGCCGGGTCAAGAAAGCTATTTAGCTTCCACCAGCGCGTTGATTTTTCCCATCAACCGCTGGATATCGACCGGCTTGGTGTCGAAGTCGTCGCAGCCGGCGTCGCGCGCCTTCTTCTCGTCTTCCGCCATCGCATGCGCGGTGAGCGCGATCACCGGGATCGCCTTGGTCGC
>JAEZEY010000294.1 GCA_023432845.1 Pseudomonadota bacterium | reverse complement strand
CCTCATAGGTGATGCCGAGCAGACCTTCGTTGCTGCCGCCGAGAAACAGGCCAACGATCGGAATCTGTCCAAGGCCGAACATGTTGTTGAGCCCATAGAGCGGCACGAAGGTGCCGCGCAGGTGGATTTCGTTGCGGGCATAGTCCACCTGCCCTTCCACCGTGGCGCCGACCAGCGGGCCGCGGACGACGCCGTCGCGCACGGACATGCGTCCTGTCGTCTTGGTGAAGCCGGCGCTCGCTTCGGCGAATCCCACGCCCTGAGGCCCACTGGCGCCGCTGGTCGCAACGATGCGGTCGAGCGCCGGTTCGCCGCGCACCACAAAGTCCCGCACCACGATGGTGCCGACCTGCGGTGTCTGCTCCTGCGTCGGCGGATCCATCGCGATCCACATGCGGCCGCCGAAGATGCGCGGATAGGTATCGGTGAAGCGGAACAGCGCACCGGCGTCGTCGGTCTCCAGAAAGACGACGCGGTGATTGTCACGCGCGCGCAGGCGCAGGTCGCCCGACAGCGGCGTGTCGCGGCCAATCTTGGCGTTGAGATTGAAGGTCCGGATCTGCCCGCCGCGGCGCGACAGCTTCAGATCGAGGCCGCGCAAGGTCTCGCCATTGTGGCCCGCCACCGCGCCGATGCGAATATCCAGGTCCAAGTCCATCTGCTTGCCTTTGGGGCCTTCGTCGGCGCCGGCCAGCGACGCCTTGACGAAATTGCGGCCGTCATAGACGTCGCCGCGCATCAGCACCTTGAGCGCGCCATTCTCGCCGCGGTCGGCCTTGACGGACAGCTTGTCGCCGTCCGACAGCGCAAAGGTCGGGAAATTCGCCAGCAGCAGATTGCCGTTGTTGTCGATCTCCACCGTCCCCCTGACGCTGGCTCCGGCGCCTTCGATGCTGACGTCCTCAAAGCGCGTCTTCGCGGCGCTCTTGATCATCGCATAGGTGGCGCGGGCGGGCTTGCCGGCCGGCTTGACCCAGCCGGGCAGCAGATTGTCGATCTTCACCGGTGTCAGGTCGGCGTCGATGTTGAGCCGCTCGTCCTTGACGTTATCGCCGACTGCGCCGGTCGCCTTGATCGGGATCGTGCCCGTGACCGAGTCGCCGAAATCGAAGCCGAGCCGGCGCCGTGCCGCCTCATCGATCGAGGCGGACATGACGAGCTGCGCGCTGTCGTCGTTCTTGCCGCGGCGCAGGTCGATCTTTGCGGCGGTGCCGTTGATCTTGACGTCGCCTTTGATCGCATAGCCGGTGTTCGAGGCGTTCACCTTGAGTGTCTGGGCCTCGATCTTCTGCCCGAGCAGCAATTTGTCGGCGGCGAAGTTCTGCAGATCGGCATCGACCGTATAACTGGTTGCGCCCGGCGCAATCTCCTTGGCGAGCGGCAGCTTGATCGTCACCTGCGCCGACATGGTGCCGCGGCTGGTCGCCGGGTCGATGGTCAGCCCCATCTTGTCACGCAGACCTTCGGAAGCCAGCAACGCAGCAGCCGCCGGCACCGTGCCATCGGCACGGAATGTGGTGATCGACGGCGCCGGCTTGAGATGCGTGTTCGGGAGCGAGAACACGCCGCCCGCAACATTGAGCTTGCGATTGCCGATCTCAACCGTGCCGCGGCCGAGATTGACCGTTGCCGAACTGCCGGTAACCCTCACGCTGAGATCTGCGTCGCGAATTTCCGGAAGATCGTCCACGGGCCGAAGCGTCGTCGCGCTGGTTTCGATATCCACCGAGAGGCCGTCCTCCGGCGTCGGCGGGCCGCCGTCCTTGAAATTGCTCATCGGCGCGTTGCCGGCGACGACGACGCGCTCGACGATGCCGCTGCTGATATGGCCTTCGACCCACTGCCGGACCTCGCGGGCTGCGACGGCAGGCCACAGCTTCATCATGATCGGCAGCGGCATGCGCGTGCCGGCCACGCCGAAGGCGATGTGCGGCTCGCCGGAGAAGTCGAGACTGCCGGTTACAGCGACCGCGACATTGAACAGGGGACGGTTGTCGACGCGGCTGATATCGCCCTGGTCGAGATCGATGCGCTTCTTTGCGGGGTCAATCCGGGCGCGGATGTTGACGCGATTGAGCGCGAGGCCGTCATTGGCCTTCGGGCTCGAGGCGCCGAGAATGACCGGATCGATCACCGGATCGCCGCGCGTTACATCGAGCCGCCAGACCGGGTCGCCCGGCGCCGGCGGCTCCAAAGTGGCGCGCAGCGTAAATTGATTGGAGCCGGCATTCACTTGGAACGGCACGATCAAATTGCCGCGCCGTGCATCCCAGTTGAAGCGCGCATCGATGCGGTCGATGTCGTAGCGGATGGTCTCCTTGCCGTGATCGATGATCGTGCCGGCATCCGAGAATATTTCACCCTGCACCACCTTGAGCGTGCCGTCGGGGCCGACCTCGGCCCGCACGGAGGCGGAGAGCGGCAGATTGACTTCGGTCCCACCACTGTCGAGTCGGGCGGCCAGCATCAGGTCGCTCGTCGACACCTTGCGGGCTTCCAGGCCGAGCGCCCGGACACCATCACCGAGCGGCCGCATCGCCGCGCTGATGATCCAGGGTCGCTCCGGATTGACCGATTCAAGGCGGAAGACAACGCCGCCCTGCTCCGGCCTCGTCAGGCTGGCATTGATGCGGTCAAAGGTCAGACGCTTGCCGGTGCGGCGGTCGTCGACCAGCAGGCTGCCGTTCTTGAGGCCCACCTCGCGCAAGTCGTGACCATCCAGGCCGCTGGCGCCGACATTGTCGATCCACGTCATGATGCCCGCGAGATCGGCAAATGCGGTGCGCGGCGTTTCGATGGCCGTACCGGGCTCGGCCGGTGCGGCTTCGGACTTCAGCTGCTCGGCCGGCTTCAAGGTCGGCGGCGCCGTCGCGATCGGCCGATCCTCGCCACCGGCGAACACGGTGACACGACCGTCGGCTTCGATACGGATCGACATCGCCGCTTCGACGAGATTGAGGCTCTGTGCGCGCACGCGACCATAGAGCAACCCGAGTCCCGACAGGCCAACCTCGGCCTTCGGCGCGCTGGCGACGACGACGCCTTCGGCGTTGCGCACCTCGATATCGCGCAAGCGCAGCGACGTGCGCCCCTTCTCGTCGCGTTCGATCTGCGTGCCGCCGACCGACACCTTGTCGCCAGCGCCGAAGTTCTCCTCAATGGCCTGCTTGAGCCATGGCGTGGCGATGTCCAGTTCGATCGGTCCGGAATTGAGCCGCCACCAGAGACCGGCGGCGGCGACCATGATCACCGCTGTCGCCAGCGTCAGACTCCAGAATACGCGGCGGAACGCGCGATGCCGCAATACACGCGCGGCACCGCGGCGAAAGCGGTTCCAGCGCCGGCGGACGCTGCGTTTCACCTTGCGCCTGGAAGACTTCGCCGGCCGCTTGGCAGACCTCGCCTGGCGCGCTCGAGCGGCCGCATCGTGCGGTTCGGCCTCGTGTGCGGCCTGCGGGCCGTGATGATGCGGCTTGGTGCTCATGCCCTCATGAAATATCTATGCCAACGCGTCCGCCGGTCGACTCAGCCGGGTGCCCCCATGCCACGGCGGTACCATCCTAAGGAGCCGGCGGCCACAGGCCCGCGCCGTCCTTTTCCCAATCGCGGCGGCCGGTTGCAGCCACCCGACGCAAATGGCATGGCGAGATTGACCGCGCGAAAGCGACGAAAGGAAGGCACATGCCCGCGAAAAAGTCCGGCAAAACGCCCGCGAAAAAAACCGTCAAATCCGTTCTGAAAAAGCCGGCAAACACGAGAGCTGCCAAGTCTCACGGGCTCTCGGGCGGTGACAAAGCGCCCGCCTTCAAGGTTCTCCGCGGCGACGG
>JAEZEY010000481.1 GCA_023432845.1 Pseudomonadota bacterium | reverse complement strand
GCCCCTCATCCCCCCCCCCCCCGCGGGCGCGGGCGGAATGGTGCATAAAGCTCCGGACCCCTCTCCCGCCTCGCTCACTTTGTTCGCTCGGCACCCTCTCCCACAAGGGGAGAGGGGAAGAGCGCATGCGGCAATGTCTCTCAAATGACCATCGACGCATTCCTGTTTCAAGCGCTTAACGGTCTTTCGACCGCCTCCGGCCTGTTCTTCATTGCGGCCGGGCTGTCGCTGATTTTCGGCGTCACGCGCATCGTCAACATCGCGCACGGGTCCCTCTACATGCTCGGGACCTATATCGCCTATACGCTGGCCACCAAGATCGGCGGCGCCTTCGGTTTCTGGGGCGGCATCGTTCTGACCGCGCTGTTCGTCGGCATGATTGGCGCTGCGATCGAAATGCTGCTGCTCCGCCGCATCTACCGCGCGCCCGAGTTGTTCCAGTTGCTGGCGACCTTCGCGCTGGTGCTGATATTCAACGACATGACGTTGTGGCTGTGGGGTCCGGAAGACCTGCTCGGCCCGCGCGCGCCGGGGCTTGCCGGTGCGGTCGAGATCTTCGGCCGCAAGCTGCCCAGCTACGATCTGTTTCTGATCTTCGTCGCGCCCGCGGTTCTACTGCTGCTGCACTTCGCGCTCGCCAAGACGCGCTTTGGGCGCCTCGTCCGCGCCGCGACGCAGGATCGCGAGATGGTCGGCGCGCTGGGCGTCAATCAGGCGGTGCTGTTCACGTCGGTGTTTGCGCTCGGCTCGCTGCTGGCCGGCCTCGGCGGCGCGCTGCAGGTGGCGCGCGAGCCGGCCAACCTGGCGATGGATCTCGCCGTCATCGGCGACGCCTTCGTCGTCGTCGTGGTCGGCGGCATGGGCTCGATCACCGGCGCCTATCTCGCCGCCATCATCATCGCCGAGGTCAAGGCGCTGTGCATTGCCATCGGCGTGGTCGATCTCGGCTTCGTTCAGTTCAACGCGTCGAAGTTCACTTTGGTCGCGGAATTCATCGTCATGGCCATTGTCCTGATCGTGCGGCCTTATGGCCTGCTCGGCAAGCCGCAGGGCAGTGTGCGCTCGGTCGCCGAGCCGGAAGCGCCGATCCGGCCCGCGGCGCCGATGCTGAAGGTCTTCGGTGCGGCTGTCCTCGTGCTGCTGTTGGCCTTGCCGGTGATGGCGCAGGCTTCGCCCTATCTGATGGTGCTGGCGACCGACATCCTGATCGCCGTGATCTTCGCCACATCGCTGCACTTCATCATGGGGCCGGGCGGCATGCACTCCTTTGGCCACGCCGCCTATTTCGGCCTCGGCGCTTACGGCGCGGCGTTGCTGGTGAAGACCGCCGGCTTCCCGATGCTGGCGGCGCTGCTGGCCGCGCCCGCCGTCGCGTTGCTCGGCGCGCTGCTGTTCGGCTGGTTCGCCGTGCGACTGTCCGGCGTCTATCTCGCGATGCTGACGCTGGCCTTCGCGCAGATCGTCTGGGCCGCGGTGTTCCAGTGGGAGACCTTCACCGGCGGCTCCAATGGTGTGATCGGCGTCTGGCCGACCGAACCATTCAACAAGGCCTGGGCCTATTACCTGCTGGCGCTGGCACTCGCGGTGATCTCGGTGCTGCTGCTGCGCCGCTTCCTGTTTGCGCCGTTCGGCTATGCCATGCGCGCCGGCCGTGACTCACCGCTGCGCGCCGAAGCGATCGGCATCGACGTCAAGCGCATCCATTGGTTCGGCTTCGCGATTGCCGGCTGCATCTGCGGCATCGCCGGCGGCCTGTTCGCCTTCGCCAAGGGGTCGATTTCGCCGGAAGCGATCGCGGTCGGCCGCTCCATCGACGGCCTCGTCATGGTGCTGCTCGGCGGCATCCAGACCCTGGTCGGGCCGATCGTCGGCGCCTCGGTGTTCGCCATGCTGCAGGATACGATCATGCGGCAGACTGAATACTGGCGCGGGCTGCTCGGTTGCGTGATCCTGTTTCTGGTGCTCGCCTTTCCGCAGGGCATTGCCGGCGCCTTCTCGATGGTGTGGTCGCGCTTCGAAGGCAGGAGGGGAGCCCGCGCATGAGCGTCCTCACCGTCAACTCGCTTGGCAAGTCCTTCGGCGGCGTGCGCGCCGTCGAGAACGTCTCGTTTGCGATCGGCAAGGGCGAGTTCCTGGCGCTGATCGGGCCGAACGGCGCCGGAAAGTCCACGACCTTCAACATGATCAACGGTCAGCTCGCGGCGGACACCGGTGAAATTCTGATCGGCGACCGGAACATTGCGGGCATGGCGCCGCGGGACATCTGGCGGCTCGGCGTCGGCCGCACCTTCCAGGTCGCCGCCACCTTCGGCTCGATGACCGTTGTCGAGAACGTGCAGGTGGCGTTGATCTCGCATGCCAGCCGCCTGCTCAATTTGTGGCGGCCGGCGGCATCGCTGTATCGCGAGCGAGCTCTCGAACTGCTGGCGCAGGTCGGCATGGCCGACGCGGCCGACCGGCCGAGCCGCGAGCTTGCCTATGGCGACGTCAAACGCATTGAACTGGCCATTGCGCTAGCCAATGATCCGCAACTTCTACTGATGGACGAACCGACCGCCGGCATGGCGCCGCGCGAGCGCAATGAACTCATCAAGCTCGTCAAACAGCTCGTCATCGAACGCGGCATATCGGTGCTGTTCACCGAGCATTCCATGGACGTGGTGTTCTCATACGCCGATCGCATCATCGTTCTGGCGCGCGGCCGCCTGATTGCCGACGGCGATGCCGCCGCCATCCGCGACAATGCCAAGGTGCAGGAGGTCTATTTCGGCACCGGCAAGACATTCCAGGAGGCATCGTCATGAGCGAACCGATGCTCTCCATTGACGGGCTGAAAGCCTGGTACGGCGCCGCGCAGATCCTGCACGACGTGTCGTTCAATGTCGGCCGCGGCGAGGTGGTGGCGCTGATGGGCCGCAACGGTGCCGGCAAGTCCACGACCATGAAGGCCCTGATGGGGCTGGTGTCGCGCCGCGGCGCGGTGCGCTTCAATGGCGCCGATATCTCGGCGCTGCGGTCATTCGAGATCGCGCGACAGGGCCTCGGCTTCACGCCGGAGGACCGCCGCATCTTCTCTGAGCTGACGGTGTTGGAAAATCTCGATATCGGCCGCCAGCCGCCGCGCCAGTTTCCGGACGGCCAGCCGGCGCCGGTCTGGACGCCGCAGCGGCTGTTCGAACTGTTTCCCAATCTCGGCGAGATGCCGAATCGCCCGGGCGGCCGCATGAGCGGCGGCGAGCAGCAGATGCTCACCGTGGCGCGCACTCTCATGGGCAACCCGCTGATGGTCCTGCTCGACGAGCCGTCGGAGGGCGTCGCCCCGCTGATCGTAGAGCAGATGGCCAACACGATCATTGAACTGAAGAAGGAAGGGCTCTCGATCCTGCTCTCGGAGCAGAACATCCATTTCGCCCGCCTGGTCTCGGACCGCGTCTATGTGCTGGAAAAGGGCGAGATCCATTGGCAGGGCACCATGGCCGAGCTGTCCGGCAACCTCGAGATTCAGCGCGCCTATCTCACCGTCTGACGCCGATAACCGGGGAAAAGGCTTTCGCTCGGGCGATTTCCCGGCCATGATTCGATAAAAGCGATAGGTCCGGGTTGGGTTCAATTATGACGCGCAGCAAGCTGAAGATCGCCGGGGCGGAGGAAGCGGCGTCAGGCGGATACGTGCTCGACGAGCAGGTCGGCTTCCTGATGCGCATCGCCATGCAGCGTCACACCTCGATCTTCACCGCCAACATGATCGAGGGCCTGACGCAGACCCAATTCGCGGCGATGGCCAAACTCCATGAGACCGGGCCGTCGTCGCAGAACCAGCTCGGCCGTCTGATCTATCTCGACGCCGCCACCATCAAGGGCGTGGTCGACCGGCTGTCGATCCGCGGCTTCGTCACCGCGCTCAGCGATCCGAAGGATCGCCGCCGTAGAGCCGTGACGCTGACCGACGAGGGCCGCCGCGTCACGGAAGCGGCGCTCAAGGTGGCGACCAAGATCACCGCACAGACGCTGGCGCCGCTGACGGCGACCGAGCAGCGCACCATTGCGACATTGCTAAAGAAGCTGGGGTAGCTTTCTTGTCATCACCGGGCTTGTCCCGGTGATCCCGCTCAGGGACGCATTGGCCGTGCCTGTCCAAGCGGGATGGCCGGGTCAAGCCCGGCCATGACGGTGTTTCAAAACCCGTACAGCTTCGCCGGATTGTCGACCAGAATCTTGTGCCGCGTCTTGTCGTCCGGCACCCAGTCGAGCAGCATGTCGAGCGTCCAGGCGTCCTTCGGCGTTTTCGGTCCGGCCATCGGATAAGGCCAGTTCGACGCCCACAGGCCGCGATCCGGCGCGGCCTTGACCAGCAGCTTCGCCAGTTTCCCGACGTCGTCGTAGTAAGGCGGGCCGAGCTTCGAGGTCTCATAGGGTGCGGCGAGCTTGTACCAGACCTTGCCGGTCTCGATGAGGCGCAGCAGCGCCTTGAAACCGGGATGATCGGGCTCGACCGGCTCGAGAAACTTGCCCTGGTGATCGATCGTCACCGTGGTCGGCAGCGCCTTGAGGCGCGCTTCGTGATCGGCGAGTTCGCGGCCGTCGCACTGGAAGTTGATGGTCCAGCCGAACGGCGCGACGCGTGCCGCCATGGTCTCGAGCAGCGACAGCGGCAAGGGCGCGCCGGCCAGCATGAAGAATCGAATGCCACGCACGCCGAGTTTGGTCAGACGGTCGAGTTCGGCGTCGGTCACGGTCTCGTCCACCACGACGATGCCTCGGGCGCGCGCACCCATCTCCGCCATGCATTTGAGGAGCAGCCGGTTGTCCTTGCCGTAGGCGGAGGCCTGCACCAGCACCGTGCGCTCAATGCCCATCTTGCGGCACATCGCCAGATAATCGGCGAGCGGCGCATCCGGTGGCGTCACGACAGCTGTCGGCGCGGTCGGATAGCTCGAATCGTAGATATGAATATGACAGTCGCAGGTGCCGGCTGGCGCCTTCAACTGCGGCACGCTGTCGTCGCTCATCGACGCCGTCCTCCGATGCTTCCCGCCGGAAGCGTCTATTTCTTCTTGCAGAGGGCGCGAAGGCGTTGCGGCGTCACCGGAAGGCTGACGATCGCGCCCGGCATTTGCAGGGCGTCATCTATAGCAGAGGCAATGGCCGCGCCAACAGGGTTGGTGCCGCCTTCACCGGCGCCCTTGAGGCCGAGCGAATTGAGCGGGCTCGGCGCATCCTCGGTGATGAGGATCGAGGATTCCGGGACTTCGTGTGCGGTCGGCATCAGATAATCGGCGAAGGTGACCGACAAAGGCTCGCCGCCCTCGTCGTAGAGGAATTCCTCGAACAGCGCGCCGCCGATGCCCTGCGCCAGGCCGCCCGCAATCTGGCCTTCGACCAGCATCGGATTGACCGCCTTGCCGATGTCATAGGCCATCACATACTTCTCGATCGTGACGCCGCCGGTCTCCGCATCGATCCGCACTGCGGCGACATGGACGCCGTAGGGATAGACCATGTGCTTCGACTCGAAGGTGTCCTCGGCGATCAGCTCGCCGGGTTTGGCCCTGGCGAGGTCGGCGAGCTTCATCGAGGGGCCGGCGCCGCCGATGCGGATGATTTCGCCGTCGATAATGTCGAGCTGAGCCGCATCGGCCTGCATCAGTTCGGCGGCCAGGTTCAGGATGTGAGCGCGCAGCTTCGTCGATGCGCGTTTGGTGGCCTCGCCGGTCATCACCGTGACGCGCGAGGCAAAAGCGCCGAGGCCACGGCCGATACGGTCGGTCTGGCCGTGAATGACATTGACCGAGGTGTAATCGACGCCGAGCGTTTCAGCGCAGATCTGCGCCATCGCGGTCTCGATGCCCTGGCCGACGGAGGCAGCGCCGGTGATGAGCTCGATGTTGCCGTCCTGCTTCACCTCGACGCGCACGTCGTCGAACGGGCCGAGGCCGCTCTTCTCAACGAACATGGCGACGCCGGCGCCGACTTTCTCGCCCTTGGCACGGCGCCCGGCGATGTCCTTCTGCAACTGCGCCCACCCGGCGCGCTCCAGCGCCTTGTCGAGCAGCAGGCCGTAATCGCCGGAGTCGTAGACGATATGCGTGCCCAAAGTCTCGAGCCCGAGCGCGTAGGGCATGGCGCTCTTCGGCAGCAGGTTGCGCTTGCGGATTTCGACCTTGTCGACGCCAACCTTGGCGGCGATCGTGTCGAGCAGGCGTTCGCGCACGAAAGTCGATTCATAGCGGCCCGGCGCGCGGTAGGTGCCGCACGGCGTCTTGTTGGTGAGACGGATATGCGCGGTGGCGCGATAGGCCGGCACGCGATACGGCCCCGGCAGCATCGCGGCGGCAAGATCCGGCACGGTCGCGGCATGGGTGCGCATATAGGCGCCGTTGTCGTGGAAGAACTCGTCGTCGATGGCGAGGATGCGGCCCTCGGCATCGATGGCGGCGCGGATGCGATGCGTCTGCTGGCGCGAGTGATTGGCGGTGATGAGATGTTCACGCCGGTCCTCGATCCACTTGATCGGCTTCTTGAAGTGCAGCGCCGCGGCGCAAACGATCACATCCTCGGGATAGATTTCGCCGCGAATGCCGAAGCCGCCGCCGACATGGCCCTCGAACAGCTGGAAGTCGTCGCGGCTGCGGCCGAGCATGCGGCCCATCGTGTCGCGGTTCCAGTGCGGCACCTTGGCGGCGCCATGCATTTCCAGCCGGCCCGCCGCCTCGTTGTAGTAGCCGATGGCGCCGCGGGTCTCGAGCGGCACGCCGGAATGCCGGCCGACCGCCAGTTCGAGCGTGACGACGGAGTCCGCGGTCCTGAAGGCGGCATCAACGTCGCCATAACCCTTGCGGATGATATCGGGCTCGGTGGTTTGCGCGGCGTCGAACGGTCCTGGCTCGTCGGTCGCGTTCATCACAGGCGCCAGCGGCTCGATATCGAGTTCGACAGCCTCGGCGGCGTCTTCCGCGACATAGGCGTTGTCGGCAAACACGACCGCAACCGGTTCGCCGACATAGCGCACGGTGTCGGATGCCATCACGCGCTGCTGATAGGGCTCCAGTGCCTTGAGGCCCGTGAGCCGGAACGGGATCGGCGGAATATGCGCGACGTCGGCAAAGGTCCACACCGCGTGCACGCCGTCCATGGCGAGCGCCGCCGAGGCGTCGATGCTCTTGAGACGGCCGTGCGCGATGGGCGAGCGCACGACACGCATCGCCCACTGGCCGGGAAAATTCACGTCGGCAGCGAAGCGGCCCTGGCCGGTCAGCAGCGGGCGATCTTCCAGCCGCGGCACCGAGCGGCCGATGAATTTCTGCTTTTTCTCAGCCATGGCGAAACGCCGGCATCACTTCCGCATCACTTTCTCATCTCTTGCGCGGCGGCGCGCACGGACTTGATGATGTTCTGATAACCGGTGCAGCGGCACAGGTTCGACGACAGCACGTCGATCAAATCCTCGTCGCTGATATCCGGCTCGCGTTCCAGCACGCCGACGGCCAGCATCAGGAAGCCCGGCGTGCAGAAGCCGCACTGCAGGCCGTGATTGTCCATGAAGGCCTGCTGCATCGGATGCAGCTTGTCGCCATCGGCGAGGCCTTCGACCGTCCGGATCGCCTTGCCTTCAGCCTGCACCGCGAACATCAGGCAGGAGCGCACCGGTGCGTCGTCGACGATGACGGTGCAGGCGCCGCAGACGCCGTGCTCGCAGCCGATATGGGTGCCGGTCTGGCCACAATCCTCGCGAATGGCATCGGCCAGCGTCCGGCGCGGCTCGACCGCGATGACGTAGTCCTTGCCGTTGATCGTCAGGGTGATGTCGGTTTTGTCGCTCATGATGCTCTCTCGGCATTGCGCAGCAACGCGCGGATGCGCTGCGGCGTGGCCGGAATGGTGTCGATCTCGACGTTGAACGGCGTCAGCGCGTCGTTAATGGCGTTGAGCACCGCAGCCGGCGGTCCGATGCTGCCGCCTTCGCCGAGGCCCTTGGCCTTGGTGATCGACTGCGTCGATGGCGTTTCCATGTGATGCAGTTCGATCGGCGGGATTTCATGCGCCGTCGGCGGCATGAAGTCGGCAAGGTTGGCGGTCAGGATCGCGCCGCTCTCGTCGTAGATGATCTCTTCCAAGAGGGCGTTGCCGATGCCCTGGACGACGCCGCCATGCACCTGGCCGTCGGCGATCATCGGATTGATGATGCGGCCGGCATCCTCGGCGACCAGATAGCGCTCTACCTTGACGTGGCCGGTCTCGGCGTCGAGCCGCACGATGGCGACGTGGCAGGCATTGGAGAAGGTGCCGGGCGGATCATAGGTACCGCTTTCGGTGAGGCCCGGCTCGATTTCGCCTTTGAAGCGATGCGTTTGCGTATAGGCTTCGCGCGCCATCGCCGCGATGGAGATCTCGCGATCGGTGCCGGCGACCTTGGCCTTGCCGTCTTCGAGCACGATGTCGGTCTCGGCCGCTTCCAGCATGTGGCCGGCGATCTTGAGCAGCTTGGCGCGGATCTTCCGCGCCGCGATCAGCGTCGCGCCGCCGGAAATGACCAGCGATCGGCTGGCGAAGGTGCCCCAGCCATAGGGCGCCGTGTCGGTGTCGCCATGGACGACCTTGATCATCTGCGGCGGCACGCCGATCTCTTCGGCAATGATCTGCGCGAGCGTCGTGCGCAGGCCCTGGCCGTGCGGCGACGCGCCGATCCGCGCCTCGACGAAGCCGGACGGATCGACGGTGACATGCACCGTCTCCCAGCCGGGCGTGATCGCCATGCCACGCGCGGCAAAGGCCGGCGAGCCGTAGCCGGTGCGCTCGGAGAAAGTCGCAAAGCCGATGCCGAGATATTCGCCTTTCTCGCGCGCCAGTTGCTGGCGGGCGCGGAAAGCGGGCACGTTGATGGCCTCGACCGCCGTCTCCATGGTCTCGCGATAACTGGCCTCGTCGTATTCGAGGCCCATCGCCGACTTGTAGGGAAACGTCGTGATCAGGTTCTTGCGGCGAATGCCGAGCGGGTCGATGGCGAAGGCCTTTGCGGCCTTGTCCATCAACCGCTCCAGCGTGAAGGTGATGGAGGGACGCGACACGCCACGATAGGCGCCCATGGTGCAGGTATTGGTGACCACCGCGCGGGCGAGGCATTCGTATTGCTGCACGTCGTAAGGGCCTGGCATTTCCGCCATGGCCATCAACGGCTCCATGCCGCAGGTGGTCGGGAAGCAGGAATAGGCGCCGGTATTGGCGAGCACGTCGGCGCGCAGGGCGATCAGCTTGGCGTTCGCGTCGAAGGCGCCTTCCAGCGTGATGTACTGATCCCGGGAGTGAAACGACGCGATCAGGTTTTCGCGGCGGTCCTCGGTCCAGGCGACGGATGATTTCAGGTGCCGCGCCAGCCAGGCGATAAGCACATACTCCACGCACAACGACATCTTCTGGCCGAAGCCGCCGCCGACATCGGGCGCGATCACGCGCAGATCGGATTCCGGCATGCCAAGGCAGTCGGCGATCGCGGTGCGCACCAGATGCGGCATCTGCGTGGTGCAGTGGAGCGTGACGCGGCCGGTCGCGGCATCGTAGGTGGCGTGCGCGGCGCGGGCTTCCATCGGCGTGGCGTTCTGCCGGTTGGAGCGGGCATCGCAGCGCACGATTTTCGCGGCGCTGGCCCACACATCGTCAAAACCCGGCGTCTTGATCTCGGCCTTGACGATGACATTGCCAGGCACACCGGCATGAAGCTGCGGCGCGCCTTCGGCGATCGCGGCGCGGCCGTCGACCAGCGCAGCGGCGTCCTCAATATCGATCTCGACGAGGTCGGCGATGTCCTCGGCCTCTTCCTCGCTCGTGGCTACCACGGCGGCTACGGCTTCGCCGACGAAGCGCACTTCGCCCTCGGCCAGGATCGGCTGGCCGACCGGCTTGTAATTGAACTTGTGCAGCATCGGCGTGATCTTCTTCACGCCCGCGATGTCGGCGGCGGTAATCACCATGGCGCCGTCCGGCGCGGTGATGCCTTTGATCTTGCCGGCGGCGTTGGGGCTGCGCACGAAGCGCACCCAGTGCGCCGCGGGCAGATCGCCGGTGAAGCGGCCCCGGCCCTGCACCAGGGCCGGGTCTTCCAGCCGCCTGATCGAGCGGCCGACCCACTTCATGCCGTCGCCACCGGAGCCTTTGGTGTGCGCACTCATGCGACACCCTCTTTGCGCATGATCTGTTCCGAAAACCGGTGCCCACTTTTCGGGATCATGCGCTATGCTCCAGCGCGCGGCGCACCACGACCTTCACCAGATCGCGGCGGTATTCGGCGTCCGTCTGGTGATCCTCGAGCGGTTCTATGGCTGCGCTCGCCGCTTCGCCGGCAGCGCGGAAGGCGGTGTCGTCTGGCGCCTTGCCGTTGAGCTCGGCCTCCGCTTCGGGAATGCGGCGCGGCGAGGCTTCGGCGCCGCCGAGACCGACATGCGCATCGACGATCTTGCCGCCGTCGAGCCGATAAGTGACGAGCGAGGCCGACATGGCGAAGTCGCCGGCGCGGCGGCTGAATTCGTAGAAGCCGAATTTGGCGTCGGCCGGCAGGAGCGGCAGCCGCACCTCGGCGAGCAGTTCGTCTTCCTTGAGGTTGGTGGACATGATGCCGTCGAAGAATTCGGCGGCCTTGATCTCTCGCGCGCCCTTGACGCTCTTCGCCACCATCACGGCGTCGAGCGTTGCCGCGGTCAGGCACCATTCGGACGACGGGTCGGCATGGGCGAGGCTGCCGCAAAACGTGCCGCGCATGCGGATCGGATAATGCGCGATGTGGCGGGCGACGTAAGCGAGCAGGGCGCCGAGCGGATTCGCCGTGGCCGGCTTGTGGAAGGCTGCATGGCGCACCCGCGCGCCGATGGTCAGTGTCTTGCCGTCGTCGATCAGCTTGTCGAGGCCTTCGACCTCATTGATGTCGACGAGATGCGCCGGCTTGGCGAGACGGAAGGCCATGATCGGCACGAGGCTCTGTCCGCCGGCGAGAACGCGGCCGTCTTCGCTGGCCACTTCGGCGAGAACTGCGAGCGCCTCGTCGAGCGTGCGGGGCACATGGCGGACAAAGGGCGCGGGCTTCATGCGAGGTCTTCCTGCCAGATCTTTCTGCCAAGTCTTCCTTCACGCGATGCGGTCCGGAAAATCTACCCGCTTTTCCGAAGATCGCGCGTTCCTAGATTGTATGTATGCTAATGATCGGCCCGACAGAGTCAACGCTTCCGCGGGGGCGTGCGGCCTACCAGGACAGGCCGTGCAGGTGCTCGAAGGCGTCCCGGACAGCGGGCGCCAGCCGTGCCGGGCCGAGGTCGTCCATAAGGCTGTGCCAGGCGTCGGCGGTATTGACCAGAATGTCGGTCAAGGCGTTTCCCGGCAGATTCCGCGCGAAGCGGGCGGCGCCCTCCGAGCAAAATACTGCGAATAAAGCGAAAGCGACCAGCATTGCGGCCGTGGCCTTCCGGGCGTTCGGGGCGCTGTTGTCGTTCGTGGCCATCGGCGGCTCCTAGAACTGGAAATAGATGAAGGGCGCGACGCCTTCCGGCCCGATCATGGCGATGCCGAGCAGGCCGAAGCCGAGCAGAAGCCCGAGCGCCGGCCCGGACCAGCCGCCGATGCGCTCGGCGATGCGCTCGATGCCGCCGCCGGGCATGAAATGCACGCCGATCGAAGCCATGGTGAGCGCGGCAATGAATGGCGTGGTCAGTTCTGCACCGCCGCCGGCCGTGACCATGGCGCGGAAATACTCCACCGCGGTCGACAGTTCGGGGCTGCGAAAGAAAATCGCCGACAGCGTGAACAAATGAAAGGTGACGAACCAGCCGATGAAGGCGGGAACGAATGTCGCCAGCGGTGTCGGGGTCAGCCGCCCGGTGGTCACGGCAGCGCCGGCCGGCGCCAGGCGCAGGCGCGCTACCTGCCAGTCATGCCAGCGTGTCTTGATGGCGCGCTCGATCACCAGCGCGATGCCGTGGATCGCGCCCCAGATGACGAAGGTCCAGTTGGCTCCATGCCACAGGCCGCCGATCAGCATGGTGAGGAAGACATTGCGGTACATGCGCCAGCCGGCGTCGCGCTTGTCGCCGCGCAGCGGCCGGTAGACGTAGTCGCGCAGCCAGGTCGACAGCGAAATATGCCAGCGCTGCCAGAGCTGCTGCAGCGAGGTTGTGCCGAACGGCCGGTCGAAATTCTTGCGGAAGCGGTAGCCGAGCAACGCCGCGGCGCCGATGGCGATGTCGCTATAGGCCGAGAAGTCGCAATAGACCTGAACGACATAGGCGTAGTGCGCCGCGACAAGATCGATGCTCGTTGCCTGGGATGGGTTGGAAAATACCGGATCAATGAGGTCGACGGCCAGGTAGTGCGCGATCACCGTCTTTTTCAGCATGCCGTTGAGGATCAGCAGGAAGCCGGTGACGACCGCGGTGCCGGTCAGTATCGGCGTCTTGCCGAGTTGCGGCAGAAAGTGCGAGGCGCGGACGATGGGGCCGGCGACAAGCTGCGGGAAGAACGAGATGTAGAGCGCCATGTCGATCGGCGAGGCCACCGGTTTGATCTGCCGGCGATAGACATCGACGACGTAGGAGATACCCTGGAAGGTGAAGAACGAAATGCCGATCGGCAGTATGATCTCCAGGAACGGCATGTCGCGCTGGATGCCGAGGGCGATCGTCAGGTCGGTCAGGCTGTCCATGAAGAAGTTGTAGTATTTGAAATAGCCGAGCAGCCCGATATTGGCCGCGGTGGTCAAAGCCACGAGGCGATAGCGCGCCGTCTCGTTGCTGCTGCCGGCAATCAGCAGGCCGGCCGCCCAGTTGAACAGCGACGAGCCCGCGAGCAGCGCCATGAAGCGCCAGTCCCAATAGCCGTAGAAAAAATAGCTGGCCATCAGCAGCACCAGCTTGCGCGGCTCGGCGTGCGTGCGCAGCGCCCAGGCCGTGACGAACACGACTAGAAAGAAGAAGGCAAACTCGGGCGTCGGGAACAGCATGGACGCACTTTCAAATGACGGCGGCGATCAACGCAGGCCGATGGCCCTCGACACGTAGTCGGCGAAAACGCGCCGGCCATCCTCGGTGAAATGCATCCCGTCGTCCTTGCGGATCTGACGCTTCACGCCTTCGAGGCTCATGCCGAACGAGGAGTAGGCGCTGTCCTTGCCGTGAAATTTGCCCCAGATATCGATGTATCGGAGCTTCCGTTTGGCGGCCTCGCGCTTGTAGATCGCGTTCATGGCGCGGTAGCCGCGACCAAGCTTGTCCGAGCGCACATCGGGAAGACCGACCCAGTACAGCTTGCCGCGCGACTTGCCGATCGTGTCCATGAAATGGCCGACGCGGCGGGCATATTCGGCGCGCCATTCCTTCGTCAGCGGGTCAAGCCTGCGGCCGTCGACGCGGATCGGCTGATGATCGTTACCGCCCAGTACGATGACGACGACGTTGGCGTCGCCGTGGCGCAGCGCGTTCTGGACCGTGCCGTTCCAATTGAAATAGTCGGTGCGGACGAGACCGGTGGCGAACTGCGTGAGCTTGATCACGCGCACCGGCTTGCCGGCAAAGTTGTCCTCCATGCCGTTGGCCAGGTCGTTGGCGAGCGAGTCGCCGACCACGGCCACGCTGATCGGTCGCGCGTCCACCGGCGCCGCGTGAATGAGATTGAATGCCAGAACGGCAAAGCCAGCGATGCGCAAAGGAAACATGCCGCACCTCTCCCCTGTCTGTGTATGCCTCCGAGTTCGTCGCCCGCGGGAAAGGTAGCGGTCTAAAAATTACTTATAAACTTAACGGTATTGCTTAACGCCTCTATGCTTAATTTCAGTCGCTGCGTTTGCGGCCATGGAACTTTGGCTGTCGCTTTTCCATGAAGGCGCGCACGCCTTCGGCATAATCCGGCGACATGACCGCCTCGCGCTGCAGGTCGCGCTCGAGGTCGAGCTGTTCGTCGAGCGTGTTGGTCGCGGACGCATTGAGCGCGCGTTTGATCAGCGCGAGGCCCTGTGTCGGGGCGATGGCAAATTGTTCGCACAACGCGGTCGCTTCCGGCATCAGTTGCTCGTCGTCGACGCAGCGCCAGATCATGCCCCATTCGGCGGCGCGTTCGGCCGGCACCGGCTGAGCGGTCAGCATCAGTGCGCGGGCGCGCGCATCGCCGACCAGGCGCGGCAGAATGTGGGTGCCGCCTGAGTCGGGAATGAGTCCGATGCGGGCGAAGGATTGCGTGAAGGTGGCGGAGCGCGCGGCGATGACGATGTCGCAGGCCAGCGCCACATTGGCGCCGGCGCCGGCGGCGACGCCATTGACGGCGCCGACGACGGGGAAAGCCAGCCCTCTCAGCCGCCGCACCAGCGGATTGTAATATTTCTCCAGCGACTCGCGCGGCACAGGCTTTTCGCCGGGCTTGAGCAGGCGATCGCTCAGATCCTGACCCGAGCAAAAGGCGCGGCCGGCGCCGGTGAGGAGGAGGGCGCGGCAGTCGTCGGCGTTTTCGGCGTCGTCGATGGCGTCGCGGAGGGCTTCGTGCATCGCGTCGTTGAAGGCATTGAGCCGGTCAGGACGATTGAGCGTGATGACGCGGTAGCCGGCCTGGCGCTGAACGAGAATGGGTGGCTCGGACATGATTATTTCTTAAGGATGGCTACTACTTGAGGAAAGAGTCGAGGGCGGCGGTTTCGCGGTTATCGCCGGCAACATCGGCGGAAAGTTCTTCATAAAACCGGGCGGCGGCGGTGAACATCGCGCCTTCGGGGCGTTCGGTGCCGACGAAGCCGGCGATCTCGTCGAGTTCAGGAGCCCAGCGATAGGCCTTGCCATACATCGGCGGCACCATGCGCTCGAAGAAGCGCAACAAGGCCGGCTGGCTCTCGGTCAGCTCCGCCTTCAGGGCTTGCGCCGAGCCGCCACGCGTTGCGGCCAGCATCATCGCCGCGCCGAGCGCCGTCAGCCCCTTGGTGATGCCGGCATAGGACATCTTCAGCGCCGAGGCCGCGGTCAATGGCCCGTCAAGGACGCGCACGATCAGACCGAAATCGTTGAGCGCGGCGAAGTCTCGAGCACGCGGTCCCGATGCGTATAATTTCGTGTTCGTCGTGCCGGGCTTCGGCGGCGGGCCGATGATGCCGGCATCGACAAAGCCGCAGCCGGTAGCCGTGATGATATCGGCCACGGCCTGCGCTGTCGGCGGCGACACGGCATTGCAATCGACATAAACGGTCCGGCGGCTGCTGGCGGCGAGAGACGGAGCCAGACGCCGGGCCAGGGCCACCGCGTCAGCGGGCGGCACGATCGACAGCAGGAAATCGGCTTCGGCGAGCGCAGCGTGGCTGGCGTCCCGCATGCCGGTGGCGGCGGCGCGCTGCCTGCTCGCTGCGCTGCGCCCCTCCAGCGAGGTGAGCACGGTTACGCCGTTCGCGCTGAGGCAACTGGCGACACCGGCACCCATGGCGCCGGGCGCGATAATGGCAATAGTCGGGGGCATGTTGTGGCCAATTCAGAAATATAGTTCGACGTGGTCATCATATCGCAGTGCCGCGAACGGTTCACCGTAGACGGTCGAACGGCTTTACCGGTAGATTACTCGACTAAAGCATAACAGGTCCAAACGGCCCAACGGGGAGGAACTAAAATGCGTAAGGCGCTTCTCGCGGCAGGTGCCGCGATTATTCTCGCGGCCCAGCCGGCCGCCGCGCAGAACAAGTCGATCAAGATCGGCTTCGTCTCGACCTTCAGCGGTCCGACGGCGGTGATCGGCAACGACATGCGCAATTCCTTCGAGCTCGCGCTCGATCATATGGGCCGCAAGATGGGCGGCATCCCGGTCGAGGTGATCTATGAAGACGACCAGCAGAAGCCGGACGTCGGCAAGCAGAAGACCGAGAAGCTGATCGAAAGCGACAAGGTCGATTTCATCACCGGTTATATCTGGTCGAACGTGCTGCTCGCTTCGGTGAAGCCGGCCTTCGACTCCAAGACCTTCCTGATCAGCGCTAATGCCGGTCCGCATCAGCTCGCCGGCGAGCAGTGCTCCCCGTACTTCTTCTCGACTTCGTGGCAGAACGACCAGACGCCGCAGGCGATGGGCCTCTACATGAACCAGAAGGGCGTCAAGTCGGTGTTCTTGATCGGCCCGAACTACGCCGCCGGCAAGGACATGCTTGCGGGCGTATCGTCGACCTTCAAGGGCAAGGTGGTCGGCCAGGAACTGACGACGTGGCCGTCGCAGCTCGATTTCTCGGCCGAACTCGCCAAGGCCAAGGCCTCCGGCGCCGAAGCGATCTTCGTGTTCTATCCGGGTGCCGCCGGCGTGCAGTTCCTCAATCAGTACGTCGCGGCGGGCCTCAAGGGCACAATCCCGCTCTACACCGCCTTCACCGTCGACGAATTGTCGCTGCCGCTGCAGAAGGACAATGCCATCGGCGTGCCGGGCACGCAGCAGTGGGTCAACGATCTGCCGAACGAGCAGAACAAGAAGTTCGTCGCCGACTACCGCAAGAAGTACCCCGGTCTGCGCCCGACCTACTACGGCGCCCAGGCCTATGACGCGGCGCAACTGATCAACTCGGCCGTGGTCGCCACCAAGGGCAACCTGTCCGACAAGGCGGCGGTGCAGAAGGCGATGGAAAAGGCCGACTTCAAATCGCTGCGCGGCGGCTTCAAGTTCGGCAACAATCACTTCCCGATCCAGAACTTCTATCTGCAGGACGTGGTCAAGGACGCCGACGGCCAGCTCTCGCTGAAAACCGTCGCGACCATCGTCAAGGACGACCAGGATCGCTTCGCCAGCAAGTGCGCGATGAAGTAGCCGGGCGCGCCGGCCAAAAGACGGCGGAAGCCATATCGCTTCCGCCGTTTTGCTTTCCACTCTTCGTCATTCCGGGGCGGCCGCAGGCCGAACCCGGAATCCAGAAAAGGGCGCAGAGGGCTGTTGCTGGATTCCGGGTTCGCTCGCTACGCTCGCGCCCCGGAATGACAGAAAATCTTGCACTACGCTTGCATAGACGAGACGCATGACCCTTTTCATCGAGCAATGTCTCAACGGCCTGCAGCTCGGCCTCCTGTTGTTCATGCTGGCGGCGGGCCTGACGCTCGTTTTCGGCATCATGGACCTCGTCAATCTGGCGCATGGCTCGCTCTACATGATGGGCGCCTATTTCGCGGCGACCTTCTCGGCGCTGACCGGCAGCTTCCTGCTCGGCGCCGTGCTGGCGCTCGCCGCGACGCTCGTCGTCGGCATGGCGGTGGAGGTGATCGCGATGCGCAGGCTGTACGGCCGCGACCATCTCGATCATGTGCTCGGTACCTTCGGCCTCATTCTATTCTTCAATGAGCTGGTGCGTCTCATCTGGGGCCCGGCGGGGCTGGCGCTGCCTTTGCCCGGCTGGCTGCAACAGCCGATCCAGATTCTCCCCGGCGTGCAGTATTCGGCCTACCGCTTCTCCATCATCGTGGTGTCCTTGATCGTCGCCGCCGGGCTGTACGTGCTGGTGATGCGCACGCGGATCGGCATGCTGATCCGCGCCGGCGCCTCGAACCGCGAGATGGTCGGCGCCCTGGGCGTCAATATCCAGCTGCTCTACACGCTGGTCTTCGGTCTTGGCGCCGCGCTCGCCGGTCTTGCCGGGCTGATGCAGGCGCCGATCCTCACCGTGCAGATCGGCATGGGCGAGAACATCCTGATCCTCGCTTTCGTCATCACCGTCATCGGCGGCATCGGCTCGATCCGCGGCGCGCTGGTGGCCGCCTTGTTCGTCGGCTTCATCGACACGCTCGGCCGCGCCTTCTTTCCTGATCTCTTGCGTATGGTGCTGCCCTCGGCGGCGGCCGCGACGGCGGCGCCGGCGCTGTCGTCCATGCTGATCTACCTGCTGATGGCGGTCGTGCTGATCGTGAAGCCCGAGGGTCTGTTCTCGGCGGGGCAGCGCTGATGCCGCCGCTCACGATCCGCAATGCTGTCGTCGCGCTGGTCATCGTCGCGCTGGTGTTGCTGCCGGTCTATTCGCATCTGGCCGGCGACCGCTTCATGCTGACCCTGTTCACGCGCATCGTCATCCTGGCGCTGGCGGCGGTAAGCCTCAATTTCATCCTCGGTTTTGGCGGCATGATGAGCTTCGGCCACGCCGTCTATCTCGGCCTCGGTGGCTATGCCGTCGGCATGCTGTCTTACGAGGGCATCACCTCCGGCTTCATCCAGTGGCCGGTGGCGCTCGGCGTATCGGCGCTGTTCGCGCTGGTGATCGGCGCGCTGTCGCTGCGCACGCGCGGCGTGTACTTCATCATGATCACGCTCGCCTTCGCGCAGATGGCCTATTACATCGTCTCCGGCATCGCCCGTTACGGCGGCGACGACGGCTTGACCATCGACGAGCGCAGTCGCTTCTTTCCGCCGCTCAACCTGTCGGACAAGACGCAGTTCTATTACGTCTGCCTGTTCTTCTTGCTCGCCGCGGTCTATTTGACCTTCCGCATCGTCAACTCGCGTTTCGGCCTGGCGCTGCAGGGCATCCGCTCCAACGAACTGCGTATGGGCGCCATCGGCTTCCCGACCTATCGCTACCGGCTCGCCGCCTTCGTCATCGCCGGCGTCATGTGCGGCCTGTCCGGCGCGCTGCTCGCCAACCAGGCCGACTTCGTCTCGCCGTCGGTGATGTACTGGACGCGATCGGGCGATCTCATCATCATGGTCGTGCTCGGCGGCATGGGCACGATCGCGGGCCCGGTCATGGGAACGATCGCCTTCCTGGTGCTGGAGGAGATCTTGCCGGCCATCATCAAGTTCGTCGGCCTGCCCTTCGTCGGCAGCGCCGCCGCCGGCCGCGCCTCCGAATATTGGATGATAGTGATGGGGCCGCTCCTGCTGCTGGTCGTGCTGTTCGCGCGCGGCGGCATCGACGGCATGCTGACCAAGCTCGACGAGCGCTTCGGCCTGCGGAGGCGGCCATGAGCGCTCCGCTGCTCGACATCTCGCATCTGGCCAAGCGCTTCGGCGGCATCGTCGCCACCGACGATGTGTCCATCGCCATCCCGCAGGGTGAGCTGCATGCCCTGATCGGGCCGAACGGCGCCGGCAAGACGACTTTGATCGCGCAGCTGTCCGGTTCGATCTATGCCGATTCCGGCCGCATCACCTTCGACGGGCAGGACATCACCCGCCTGCCGATGCAGCAGCGCAGCCATATTGGTCTGGCGCGTTCGTTCCAGATCACGTCGCTGTTTCTCGATCTCAGCGTGCTCGACAATGTCGCGCTCGCCGTGCAGGCGCATTCGGGGCATTCGTTCCATTTCTGGCACGACGCGCGCCGCGATGCCGATCTGCGCGGTCCCGCGCGCGAGGCGCTGGCCCGGGTCGGCCTCGCCGGCAGCGCGGATCGCATCACCGCCGCGCTCAGCCACGGCGAACATCGCCTGCTCGAGCTCGCCATGGCGCTCGCCAGCCGCCCGCGCATGCTGCTGCTCGACGAGCCGATGGCCGGCCTCGGCACCGC
>JAEZEY010000475.1 GCA_023432845.1 Pseudomonadota bacterium | reverse complement strand
GAAGTGGTCTTCGAGCCAGGTCTTCTCAGCTTTGGTGAGCTTGACGCCGTCGACCAGGCTGATGCCCGCTTCCGCCAGATCGTCGCGCAGTTCGATCCAGCGATGCTGCTGGTCATAGGCGAGTTGCGACACCGCCGCGCGGATCTGCGCCAACTGCTCGGCCGGGGTCAGCCCCTCCGGGCTGCGCGTGGTGATGCCCTGCCGCACCTGGCCCTTGAGGCCGGCGACGCGGACCATGAAGAATTCGTCGAGGTTGTTAGCCGAGATCGACAGGAAGCGGACTCGCTCCAGCAGCGGATGGTTCTCGTTGGCGGCCTCTTCGAGGACCCGCCGGTTGAACTGGAGCCAGGAGATTTCCCGGTTGATGAAGCGCTCCGGCCGCTCCCGGAGCGACGGCTCGACCGGCTCCGGCGCGGCGGCGACGACGCTTTCCCGTTTCGATACAGTAGCTTGCGTGTCTTCGGACATGTTGAGGCTGAACCCGAGGCGAACGCTGTCATAGGCCACGATCATGGTCCCGGCGTGACATTCGGCGCGGGCACATTCGTCAGGTCAAGACCTTACAGCGGGCGCGTTAAGTCGCCCTGAACAGCTCGGCGGCCAGCGCCCGGGTCACCGGCCGCTGCCGGCGCAGGGCTTCCTCGTCGAGTTCCGCCACCGCCCGGTGCGCCCCGGCGAAGGACCGCTCGATGCGGTTGGCGAGGAAATTGACCAGCGCGGTGTCGACCGCCAGTTGCCGGTCGGCGGCGAGCTTGACCAGCAGCGCCCGCAGCAGCGCATCGTCCGGCGCCTCCAGTTCGACCACCGGCAGCATGCGCAGCCGCGACTGCAGGTCGCGGATATGAACTGGCAGCGAGGGCGGCGACACGCGCGAGGTGAACAGGATGTCGGCCCCCTCCTCGCGCGCCAGATTGATCAGATGAAACAGCGCGCGTTCGTCGAGTTCCGATGTGTCGACGTCCTCGACCACCAGTGCCCCGGTTGCCAGCGATTGCGGCAAATCGATCTCGCCCAGCCGTTTGGCCGAGATCACGCGCGCGCCGCTTGTCGCCGCCCAGATCGCGGCGAGATGACTCTTGCCCGAGCCTTCGGGGCCGACTAGCGCAATCAGCCGGCTCGGCCAGTCCGGCCAACGTTCTATCAGCGCCAGCGCCTTGGCATTCGATGGCCCTTCGAGGAAATCCTCGCGGGCGTAAGAAATGGCATGGTCGAGCGCGAGCACGAGCTGACGCGGCGCACTCCCGCGCTGCAATTCGTCGCTGTCGTGACGCACTGACATGCCGCCTACTTTGTAATCTCGCCGGTATAGTACGGGCTTGCGAGATAGCGCCGCAGCGCAAAGCGCGCCAGTACGCCGATCGTGGCCGCCACCGGCACGGCGACCAGCAGGCCGACGAAGCCGAACAGATAGCCGAAGGCCAGCAATGCGAAGATCACCCAGACCGGATGCAGGCCCGCGCTGTCGCCGACCAGCTTCGGGGACAGGATATTCCCCTCGATGAACTGCCCGACGAAGAAGATGACGATGACGACAATGATCCAGGTGTAGTCCGGCCAGAACTGCGCCACTGCGACGCCAACCGACAGGACGAGACCGGTCATCGAGCCGACATAGGGGATGAAGGTGATAAGGCCCGAGATCAAACCGATCAGCAGGCCGAAATTCAGCCCCGTCAGCGTGAGCGCCACCGCATAGAAAGTGCCGAGGATGACGCAGACCGCGGCCTGGCCGCGCACGAAACCGGCTATGGCATCATCGGTTTCGTGCACGAGTTGATGCACCGTTTCGCGCTGGCGGATGGGGATCCAGCTATCGACGGTGTTCACCATCCGGTGCCAGTCGTACAGCAGATAGAAGGCGACCACCGGCGTCACCACGATCAGCGAGAACACCGAGACGATCGCCCGGCCGCCGGACCACAGGCCGGTCAGGAAGGTCGTGACCCAGCCGGCGCCCTGCGTCAGCAGATCGCTGATGCCCTTGTCGCTGCCGATACCGCTGCCGACCAGCTTGTTCAGCCATGGAATTCCGGGGTCGCTGATCAGCGTGCGCAGCTTGGTGACGTAACCCGGGATGTTCTGGATCAGCGCGCCGAGCTGGCCGCCGAGCAGCGGCAACACCAGCAACAACACCAACACGATCAACAACACCACCAGCGTGATGATCCCCAGCGCCGCGATCATGCGGTTGACGCCCATGCGCTCGAGCCGGTCGACGAGCGGCGCCAGGAAATAGGCGATGGCAAGGCCGGCGATGAACGGCAGCAGGATGTCGGCCAGCAGCCACAGCAGCAGCACGAAGATGGCAAGCGCCACCAGCCAGAACGTCATCTGGCGCTGCAGGGTCACCCCGCCATTCGGCGGACTCGCTTCCGGGCCGGTCACGGGTGCGCTTTCGGGGCGGTCATGTGACGGACCCATTCGTTCAGATAAGCACCGATCGACAGCAGCGTCAGCACCGCGACGGCCCCCATCAGGACAAGCCGCAGCGTCGGCACCTGAAGATTGAAGCCGAGCGAGCCCAGCACCACGCAGGCAAACGCGATCTGCGCCACGGTGTTGAGCTTGGACACCCACAGCGGCTTGATGGTCAGAGGATTATCCATGAGCCAGGACAAGATGATGCCTCCGACGATCAGGATATCGCGCGACACCACCAAGATCACCAGCCAGGGCGGGATGTCCCCGTTGATCCCAAGCGTCAGATAGATTGACACGATCAACGCCTTGTCGGCCAGCGGATCGAGATAGGCCCCTAGTTCCGTGGTCATGCCGAAGCGCTTGGCGAGAAAACCGTCGACGGCATCGCTAACGCCCGCGACCAGGAACAGGACGAAGGCGAGCCACATCGTATGCGAGGCAATCGCCCAGACGACGACGGGCACCATGAGGATGCGTGCCAGCGTAATAAGGTTCGGAATGCTCAAAGCCAGACCCGGCTCACGTAACGCCCCCGGCACGGGGCCACTTCGGAAGGATATCCAACGGGTGGAGTATAACGGCGCGCGCGGCATTGCGCGAACAGCCTTTTCCACGTAAGCGACGGCCAAATGAAGGCGGGCGCGCGATGTTTTGCCGCCCCGGAGAGCCAGGATGGCGGACAAGGCCCCAAAAGAGACTGGCCTGACCTATGCGCAGGCGGGCGTCGACAGCGACGCCGGCAACCGGATGGTGAACCTGATCAAGCCGATGGTGCGCGCCACGGCCCGCCCCGGCGCCGACGCCGAAATCGGCGGTTTCGGCGGCCTGTTCGACCTCAAAAGGGCCGGCTTCAAGGACCCGATCCTGGTCGCTGCCAATGACGGGGTCGGCACCAAGGTCAAGATCGCCATCGAAACCGGCCGCCACGACACCATCGGCATCGACCTCGTCGCCATGAGCGTCAACGACCTCGTGGTCCAGGGCGCCGAGCCTCTGTTCTTCCTCGACTACTACGCCACCGGAACGCTGGCGCCGGAAAGCGGCGCCGCCGTGGTCGCCGGTATCTCCATCGGCTGCCGGGATGCCGGCTGCGCCCTGATCGGCGGCGAGACCGCCGAGATGCCGGGCCTGTACCAGGGCGACGACTACGACCTCGCCGGCTTTGCCGTCGGCGCCGTCGAGCGCGGCGAGGTGCTGCCGCGGCCGGACATCGCCGAGGGGGATGTCATTCTCGGCCTCGCCTCCTCGGGCGTGCACTCCAACGGCTACTCGCTGGTACGCAAGGTTGTGGCCAAGAGCGGGCTGCTGTGGAGCACACCCGCGCCGTTCGCGCCGCATCAGCAACTCGGCGAAGCGATCCTGACGCCGACCCGCATCTATGTGAAATCCTGCCTCGCCGCGATCCGCGAGACCCGCGCGGTGAAAGGCCTTGCCCATATCACCGGCGGCGGCTTCCCCGACAACATCCCGCGCGTGCTGCCCAAGGGCCTCGGCGCCCGCATCGACCTGACCAGGGTCAGTGCGCCGCCGGTGTTCCGCTGGCTGGCCCATGTCGGCAATATCGCGCCGCACGAGATGCTCCGCACCTTCAACTGCGGCGTCGGCATGATCGTCGTCGTCGCACCGAAGGACGCCGCCGCTGTGACCGACGCCTTCGCTAAGGCCGGCGAGAAGGTCGCTACCATCGGCAGCGTCATCCGCGCCGATGGCGATGAGCGCGTCGTCTATGACGGTACGCACGATCTCAAGCTGTAGCGCGATGGAAAAGAAGCGCGTCGCCGTTCTCATTTCCGGCCGCGGCTCGAACATGGCGGCGCTGATCGAGGCCGCCAAGGCGCCCGACTACCCCGCAGAAATCACGCTCGTCCTGTCCAACATCGCCGATGCCGGTGGCCTCGACACTGCGCGCAAGGCCGGGATCGAGACGGCGATCGTTGACCACAAGCCGTTCGGCAAGGACCGCGCAGCCTTCGACCGGGCAATGCACGATGTGCTCGTCGCACACAACATCGACCTTGTCTGTCTCGCCGGTTTCATGCGCCTCTTAACGCCGGACTTCGTGGCGCTGTGGAACGAGCGCATGCTCAATATCCACCCCGCCCTGCTGCCGGCCTTCAAGGGCCTCGACACCCACAAGCGCGCGCTCGAGGCCAAGGCCGTGGTGCACGGCGCCACCGTCCACTTCGTGGTGCCGGAAATGGATGCCGGGCCGATCATCATGCAAGGCGCGGTCGCCGTGCGCGATGACGACACCGAAGCCACGCTTGCCGCGCGCGTGCTCAAAGTCGAGCATGCCATGTACCCTGCATCGCTGAAGCTCGTTGCCGAAGGCCGCATCACGGTCGTCGATGGCCGCTGCCTGATCGACGGCAAGCCCGTGCCGGACGCCAGCGCGCTTACCCCTGTGGCGTAAGGCCGCGCACTAACATCGCTGTAACCCCACACACATCTTTGTGAGTTGGAACGCGCACGGCGCTCCATTACCCGGGACTCGCGCAAAACACCAAGGGGGCTTTCTAGTGAACAATTCCCGACTGCTCATTCCCGGCCTCGCCGGGTTCTACGCGGCGATGGAGCCGATCGCCTACACGCTCGTGCGCGTCGTGTTCGGCGTCATTATGATCATGCATGGCTATCCTAAGGTGTTCGTTGCCGGGCTCGACCGCATTGGCAACGCTTTCGCCACGAATTACGGCCTGCCCTACAGCTTCGCCTATCTCGCCGCGTTCTTCGAGATCATCGGCGGCGCGGCGCTGGTGCTCGGCCTGTTCACGCGTTTCTTCGGTGCGGCGCTCGCCATCCTGCTGCTCGTCGCCATGTTCGTTGCGCACTGGGCCAAGGGCTTCAGTGTCGGTAGCGGCGGCTACGAATACGTGATGTTCCTCGGCTTCGTCTGCTTTTTCATCGCCATCCGCGGCGGCGGCGCGTACTCGGTCGACGCCAGGATCGGCAAGGAGCTTTGATATGTCATTCCGGACGTGCGCAAAAGCACGCGATCCGGAATCCAGACTGATGGTCAAAGTGCGCGACTGAATTCCGGGTGCGCGCCTTTCGGCGCGCCCCGGAATCACTTACGGCCGCTTCACCCACACCTTGTTGTCGTGAAATGCGGCGCCGCCGAATGGCGCCACCGAATCCGCGCCTGTCAGCGTGTTGATGCCCTTGCCATCCGGATAGGCCGAATTCGGCCAGATCGACTCCGCGACCAGCACGCCGCGGCGCACGCCGTCGAACACTTTGGCGTGCAACCGAACCTGTCCGCGCCTGTTGCCGAGTACCACCGCATCGCCATCGGCGATGCCCTGCTCCGCCGCGTCGTCCGGATGGATCATCACCGTCGGCCGCTTCTCGTTGGCCAGCGACGTCGGCGTTTCGTTGAAAGTCGAATTGAGAAAGCCGCGCGCCGGCGACGTCGCCAGCCGGAACGGATGTTCGGCGTCGGCCGTCTCGACGACGGCCCAGTGGTCCGGCAGCGCCGGCATGTCATCGACCGGTCCTGAGTTATACGGACTGCACGGAACCCGCGGCCAGTCGGGCTTGAAGCGGAATTTGCCGTCCGGCCAGTTG
>JAEZEY010000453.1 GCA_023432845.1 Pseudomonadota bacterium | reverse complement strand
GAGTATTTGGTCGCGAGAAAGTCGCTAAATGACTTTTGAGCGAGCTCAGGAAGCGTCCCGCATCCGCTTGACGTCGGGCGGGGTGGCTTCATCCGCCAGCATCGCCAAGGCTTCGTCGAGCGGCATCACCTGCTGGCCTTCCTTGCCAAGACGGCGGATCGACACCGTGCGCTCGGCCGCTTCCTTCTTGCCGACCACCAGCAGCGCCGGCACCTTGGCCAGCGAATGCTCGCGCACCTTGTAGTTGATCTTCTCGTTGCGAAGATCGGTGGTGACGCGCAGGTTCATCCGCGTCGCGAGGCGCGCGACTTCGGCGGCGTAATCGTCGGCATCGGATACGATGGTGCAGACCACCGCCTGTTTCGGCGCCAGCCACAGTGGCACGTGGCCGGCATAGTGCTCGAGCACGACGCCGAGGAAACGCTCCAGCGAACCGCAGATCGCGCGATGCACCATCACCGGCGTCTGCTTGGAGCCGTCCGGCGCGATGTAGAATGCCTCGAACCGCTCCGGCAGGTTGAAGTCGACCTGCGTGGTGCCGCATTGCCAGTCGCGGCCGATGGCGTCGCGCAGCACGTATTCGAACTTCGGCCCGTAGAACGCGCCTTCGCCCGGATTGATCGCGGTCTTGATGCGGTTGTTTTCCCTGGCGATGCGCTCGAGCACGTTCCGCATCACGCCTTCGGCGTGATCCCAAGCCGCGTCCGAGCCGACGCGCTTTTCGGGCCGGGTCGATAGTTTGACGACGAGATCGCCCTCGAAGCCGAAATCGGCATAAGTCGACATGATCAGGTCGTTGATCTTGAGGCACTCCTCGGCGAGCTGGTCCTCGGTACAAAACACATGCGCGTCGTCCTGCGTGAAGGCGCGCACGCGCAAGAGGCCGTGCATGGCGCCGGACGCCTCGTAGCGGTGGACGATGCCGAATTCCGCCAAGCGGATCGGCAATTCGCGATAGCTCTTGAGGCCGTGCTTGTAGATCTGCACATGGCCCGGACAGTTCATCGGCTTGATGGCGAACCAGCGCTTGTCCTCGGCCTCGTCGCCGGCCGACTGGGCGGCGAACATGCTCTCGCGATACCACTGCCAGTGGCCCGAAGTCTCCCACAGCGACTTGTCGAGCATCTGCGGCGCGTTGACTTCCTGGTAGTCGCCTTTGAGGCGGCGGCGCATGTAGGCGATGATCTCCTGGAACATGGTCCAGCCATTGGCGTGCCAGAACACCGTGCCGGGGCCTTCCTCCTGGAAGTGGAAGAGATCCATCTCACGGCCGAGTCTGCGATGGTCGCGCTTCTCGGCTTCCTCCATCTGCTTGAGGTAGGCGTCGAGGTCTTCCTGCTTGGCGAAGGCGGTGCCGTAGATGCGCGACAGCATCGGGTTGTTGGAATCGCCGCGCCAGTAGGCGCCGGCGACCCGCATCAGCTTGAAGGCATTGCCGACCTTGCCGACGCTGGTCATGTGCGGGCCGCGGCACAGGTCGAACCAGTCGCCCTGTTTGTAGATCTTGATCTGCTGATCTTCCGGAATGGCGTCGACCAGCTCGACTTTGAAGTACTCGCCCTTGTCGGCGAACACCTTTTTGGTCTGCTCGCGCGACCACACTTCCTTGGTGAAGGGTTTGTCGCGGCCGATGATCTCCTTCATCTTCTTTTCGATGACGGGCAGATCGTCGGGCGTGAACGGCTCGTTGCGGGCGAAGTCGTAATAAAAGCCGTTCTCGATCACCGGGCCGATGGTCACCTGCGTGCCGGGCCACAATTCCTGCACCGCCTCGGCCAGCACGTGGGCGGCGTCATGGCGGATCAGTTCGAGCGCGCGGGGATCGTCGCGGGACACGAATTCGATACGGGCGTCTTTTTCGATCGGATCGGCGAGATCGACGACGACGCCGTCGAGCGCCATCGCCACCGTACGCTTGGCCAGCGAGGGCGAGATGCCCTTGGCGATGTCGAGACCGGAAATGCCGTTGGGGTAGTCGCGGCGCGCGCCGTCGGGGAAGGTCAGGGCGACCATGGGTATTCTCCTGTTGCTCACTCCCGCGAACGAGCGCGGGTAAGCGGATGTAGATTCTGGAACCGATATAGCAGGCTGTTTTGGCGGCGCAACCGGGCTGTCCTGTTTGATCCAGCGCAACGAGGTCGGGGATCCGACGTCGTAGCAATATCCCATGAAAAGGACCGTATTTCGGATATTGATGCTGGCCGCGCTGTTGGCGGTGGCCGTCCCGCCTGCGTCGGCGCAGCAGCGCCCGGAGCCGGGCGAAGTCGTTGACACGATCGCTCAATATACCGGCATGACCAATGACGCGGTGAGCCTCGCGCTCAAAGACAATGCCGCCGCGCTCGGCCGCCTGACCGATGCGGTGACCGCGCTGCAGATCGCCCAGCAATTCCTGGACGCGCGCGACGCCGATATCGCCGCTACCGTGCTCAGTCAGGCGGCCGACACGGCCGCCGAGGCTTTGTTGCCGCCGCCGCTGATGACCGCCATCAAGGCCGTTCGCCTTTACAAATCGATGCTCGAATCGGTTCGCGACCTGATGTTCATCCCCGCGCTCGATGCGGGTCTGTATGCCACGTATCGCGCCAACCGGGAGCAGAACCAGGACATTGTCAACTCGTTCTCCTATGCGAGCAGCCAGAGCCTCGGTGGCGGCTATTTCGCCGTAAGCCGAAGATGGTCGAGGACTACATCAGCAAGTACAAAGGTTGGGACAAGGATTTGATCGGTGAGCCGATGCGCCGTCGAGCCGAACGCCAGGTTGACCGGTTCTGGATGGCGCGGCTGGAAGCGGCTTATCAGCAGGAAAAGTCCAAGCCGCAAAAGCAGGCGATCGTTGCGGCCATCTGGGCGAGCGTCAAAGACGTTCTCGATCAGCTAAAGGTGCCCGGCGGGCTCAATGCAGTTCTCTTCCCGGACCCGGGACAGGACCTCCCCGGCGGATGGTGGTGGGCGAAAAGCGCCGGTGCCGAGTACAAGGGCGCGAGAAAATTCGCGGCGAGTCATACGCCGATGTGGACGCAAACGATCGAACTCAGCACGGCGCAGGGATACGTCTTCAAGGCTTACAAGGGGGGTGGAGGGGCATGGTGCCGGCCGGAAAGAAACGGCAAGTGTGACCTGCCATATCAGAGAGTCGAAGTATCGATTTCGGACTGGACGATGCACGGCGGTGAAGGGACGTGCATCCGATCGATCCAATCCGCCCTCAAAGACCGGCCGGGCCTTAACAAGCGCCTGTCGGAGCGTGCCATGAGTTCGACGGGGCAAAACCCCGAGCAGAATGGCATACAGTTCTGTCTCAAGAATTTTCGGGTTTCCCTGAACAACACAGCGCACAATGGCGCATCCCCCGATCCAGCCGTCACGCGTCACGTCGCCAACGTCATCGTGCGCAAGATCAACGCGCAGACCGGCGGCCGGACAGCGGTTGGTACGGAGTGATCGCGCCAGCGTAGACAGGGCTCGCCTTCCGTTAAACACCCGCCGTCCGGTTCTTGACCCATGACAGCGCCCGGCCGTCGATCACGATCAGCGAGGCGGCGATGACCAGAGCTCCAACGACCTCGTTCACCGAGAGCGGTTCGTTCAGGATCCAGACGCCGAGCAGGATCGCCGTTACCGGAATGAGCAGCGTCACCAGCACGACATTGACCGCACCGGAGCGATTGAGAATGCGGAAGAACAGGATGTAGGCGAGCGCCGTCGACAAAGTGGCGAGGCCGGCCACCGCCGCCCAGGTCGCCAGCCCCGGCATTGGGAGCGTCCACGGCCGCTCGACCGATGCGGCGATGATGGCCATGACCGGTGTCGAGCAGACGAGCTGCGCCGTCGCCGAGGTGAGCGGCGGCACGCCGCGGAGTGCCCGGCGGCCCCAGTAGCCGGAAAATCCGTAGCTCAATGCGGCCCCGAGGCAGAGCAGAATGCCAAGCGTCTGGTTCTCAGCGCTCAAGCCGGGACCGCGCAGCAGCGCCACGCCGCCGATGCCTATGAGTACACCGGCGATGCGCCGGCCGGTGAGGCGCTCTTCGCCGCTCACCGCCATGACCAGAACGGCGAACAGCGGTGTCGTGGCATTGAGCACCGAGGCCAACCCGCTGGAGATCGTGGTTTGCGCGGTGAGAAACAGCGAGAATGGAATGACGTTGTTGACGAGGCCCATGATCGCGAAAGGCAGCCAGTCGGCCGCGCGCTTCGGCAGCGTCCCGCCCAGCGGCCGCAAGACGATCAAGAGGCACAGGGCACCGAGCGCGACGCGAGCAAGAGCGACGGTCAGCGGCGGCAGTTCGCGCAGGGCGACGCCGTTGAAGAAGAACGAGCCGCCCCACAGCACCGACAAAAGAAAAAGCAGCAGCCAGTCATGCCGGTGCATCGGTATCGGTTGGTTCGCCATCTGCAATCTTTCGCTGGTGTCATGTCGCGGGCTGGCTGTGCCTGGGTCTCGCGGTCGGGAGCCACCCGGTTCCTGCGCGGGGCCGGCTTACGGCTCGGCTTGCGTGCCGCGCCATCGGCCATAGCGCCAGGGCAGCCACCAACGCGTATTCGGCGGCAACGACTTCGGCACGAAGTCGAGGCCATGTGTGCCCCAGGGATGGCACCGCAAAATGCGCGCCATCGCCATCCAGCCGCCGGCCCAAAGGCCGAAGCGGCTGATGGCTTCATCGGCATATTCCGAGCAGCTTGGCAGATGCCGGCAGCGCGGGCCGAGCAGCGGCGACAGCGTGTAGCGGTAAACAGCGACCAGCCCGCGACCGAGGAGCCGTGGCAATCGCGCGATCGAAAAAGTCTGTTCCGGCTCAGTCATAGGCGGCCGCTCGGCGGGGCGGCTTTGCTTCGCAGCAACCGCATACAAGTTCCATAGCAAAGTTCCAAGTAAATGGAACCGCTCAGCTTTCCAGCACGATACGGAAGGGATAGCGACTTTTTTGCACTAGCGAGAATCTGGTCCCCGTCATAGATTTTACAAATCGGGGAGTGTTCCAGGCCAAAAGCATAGAGCGCGCACGAACGCTTTTGCCGCGGTGCGAACAATGACCTGAGGGAGAGTAGGACTTCTCCGCTTCAACAATGCGGCAGAGAGGTTCCGGTTCCAGTCGCCGGCGGATTTTTCCGGTTCGGCTGCGGAGAGCGAGATGCGGCGGTCCCTGGCCACGATGTGCAATCTGATCGGCGCATTGCTGATTGCGCCGGCACTGGTCAGTTCGGCTCTGGTTGTTCCAGCGCGCGGCGATAATCGCGCATTGCCGATGCGCTTCGAGTTGCGGTTGGAAGGGCCGGCGGCGGCCTGCGGCAATAGCTGCCGCATCTTGATCGGGGCCGAGGGCGCCATTACCGCGGACAGTCCGCGCGACTTCATCAAATTCATGCAGAGAAACGCGGCGCGCGGCGAGCGCCTGCGCGATGCCACGGTGGTGCTCGATTCCGATGGCGGGTCGGTGCTCGGCGCCATCGCGCTCGGCCGCGAAATCCGCAAGGCAAGGCTGTCGACCGCGGTCGGTCGTCTCGTCGACCTCACAGCCGCGGCTGACGTTGTTCCCGGCGACATCAAGGTCGCGAAGGTTTCGCCGATCGCCGATTGCGAATCCATGTGCGCCTTCGTGGTGCTTGGCGGCGTGAAGCGTACCGTGCCGACCGAGGCGCGCGTCATGGTGCACCAGATTTGGCTCGGCGATCGCCGTGACGACCCGACGGCAGCAACCTATTCGGCCGAGGATCTCGTGCTGGTGCAGCGCGACATCGGCTCGCTGGCGCGTTTCACCGAGGAGATGGGCGCGTCCATCGACCTGCTCGATCTGGCGCTGCGCATCCCGCCGTGGGAGCCGCTGCATGTCATGACGCGGCGGGAGATCGTCGACATGCGACTGGCGACCGAGGACGTCGCGCCGGCGCCGGTTGCCGTCGCACCGCCGCCCGCGGCGCGGCCGCATCGTCCGGCGATCACCGAAGGTGTCGCGGCGACGCCGATCAGCGAGCGCGGCTGGGCTCTGCTCGATCGTGGCGATGGCGCGACGCTAGCGCGCCGCCATCCACTGACCGTGGAAGGCGACCGCATCGGCAGCTTCGATTTGATGCTGTCCTGCGGCGCGGACGGCAAGTTTGACATGAGTTATGTCGAGCGCCGCACCGGCAGTTACGCTGTCGCGGTGCCGAAGCGGCTCGAGAATGTACGCGTGCGCGTTGGCCGCAGCGCTGCCGCGCTGAAGGTGGTGTCGAGCGAGCGCAAGGATCAGGCGAGCGAATTGCGCAGCCTGGCGATCGGCGTGGTTCCGGATGATCTGGTGCGGGGATTTGCCGAAGGGCGTCGCTCGGTAGTCGTCGAAACCACCAGCGACGGCATGGTCACCGTGATCCGTATCGGCAATACCGGAGCGCCGCAGAATTTCCCGCGTCTGGCATCGGCCTGTGTGAAGCCGGCTGGCGGCGATCGCGCGGATGCTTCGATGGTGCAGAAAACCGGCGGGCTTGCCTCGGCGAAGTAGGGCGCGACCGGGCGCCGTTACTCGGCCGCCTGTTTACGTTTGGCCTCGATCTCGTCGACCGCTTTCACCACGGCATCGAAGGTGAGCATGGTCGAAGCGTGGCGCGCCTTGTAGTCGCGCACCGGCTCGAGATAGGCGATCTCCGCCCACTTGCCGTCCTTCGGCGGCTCGCCGTTCTCCTTCAGCATCTTGCGCACGGTCTCGCGCAGGGCACGCAATTCGTCCGGGGTCGAGCCGATGATGTGGCGGGCCATGATGGAGGAGGAGGCCTGACCGAGCGCGCAGGCCTTCACATCGTGGGCAAAGTCGGTGACCGCGTCACCATTCATCTTGAGGTCGATGGTGACCGTCGAGCCGCACAGCTTGGAATGGGCGGTGGCACTGGCGTCCGGCTGGTCGAGCCGGCCCAGGCGGGGAATGTTGCCGGCCAGATCGAGGATTTTTTCATTATAGACGTCGTTCAGCATGTATTTCGTCCCGCCCGCCCCCGAAGCCGCCGGTGATCCGGCGCATTGCCTCGGTCGTACAAACCAATATATAGGGATCGTTCAGCCGGTTCGAGAAGGGGTTCTCGGCCGCTTGAAGCCCGGGTTACCTATTGAAAATCAAGAGGAAAGCCGGGCGGCTATGGGATTGCGGCGTCCAACCGCCCGAGAGGGCGGGATCACGCGGCCACCCCGGTGACACTCCCGGTGCCGTCCCTTGAAGGCGAGCCCCGGTCGAACGGAGACCGTCCATGGACGCCAAGAATACCCTGATCAAGCCAGTTGCCGTTCAGAGCTGGCAACAGGGCCTTTCCGACCATGTCAGGGCCGCGCCGGTGGCCAATGCACCACGGCCATCGCGCGAGGAGGCGGAAGCCGCCGTGCGTACGCTCATCGCCTATGCCGGCGACGACGCCACCCGTGAAGGCGTGCTTGATACGCCCAAGCGTGTGGTCGATGCCTATGACGAACTTTTTGCCGGCTACCGCGAGATACCGGCCGACTCGCTTGACCGCACCTTCTCCGAGACGTCGGGCTACAACGATTTCGTGCTGGTCAAGGATATCCCGTTCAATTCGCACTGCGAGCATCACATGATGCCGTTCTTCGGCCTGGCGCACATCGCGTACAAGCCGACCGACCGTGTGGTCGGCCTCTCGAAGCTGGCGCGGCTTGTCGACACCTACGCCAAGCGCCTGCAGACGCAGGAGAACATGACGGCGCAGATCGCCACCGCGCTCGAGGAAGTGATGAAGCCCAGGGGCGTCGCGGTGATGCTGGAGGCCGAGCATACCTGCATGACCATGCGGGGTGTCGCCAAGCCCGGTTCGCTGACGATGACCACGCATTTCTCCGGCACCTTCCGCGACGATCCGAACGAACTCGTTCGCTTCATGTCGCTGCTGCGCGGGAAATAAAGTCCGGCTTTCCCGCGAAGGCAAAGTGCTTGTCTGCCCGGCGAGAGCCCGGCATTTTATTATCGACAAACCGGTTTAACGATCATGTCCTCCACCTCCGATAGCGAAGAAGGCCTGACCCTTCTTCCCAAATTCGACGCCGACGGCCTTTTGACCGCGGTGGTGACCGACGCCGGCAACGGCGACGTGCTGATGGTCGCGCACATGAATGCCGAGGCGCTGGCCAAGACCATCGAGACCGGCGAGGCCTGGTACTACAGCCGCTCGCGCAAGAAGCTGTGGAAGAAGGGCGAAACCTCCGGCCACGTCCAGCGCGTCGAGGAATTGCGTGTCGACTGCGATCAGGACGCGCTGTGGCTCAAGGTCGTGCAGGAAGGTGAGGGCGCTTGCCACACCGGCCGGCGCTCGTGTTTCTATCGAGCCGTGCCATTGGGGCAGACCGGTGCGGTGAAGCTGGAATTCCAGGACGCGGACCGCAAATTCGACCCCTCGGCTGTTTATTCACCCAAGGGTTAGGCTGGTTGGCCGAGTTTGGCGGCTCGACTTCTATCGGTGAATCGATTATTTTTATTAGCGAACGGGAGAGACCGACCCCACGCTCGAGGCCGGCGCCGAAGGAGCAACCGCCCCGCAATCTCTCAGGCAAAAGGACCGTTCACCAGGACTTCTACCTCTGAAGAATGGAGCCCTCAAGGCTCCTGCCGACGGAGCAAGTCGTTCTCGGCACTGACGCCGGACGACGAAGCTCTCAGGCCAATGACAGAGGGGGCACGCGAGACGTCTGAAGGACTCTTGCGCGCGCCAGAAGGACCTGAGACATGTCTCTTCGATCATCCGCCAATTCACACAAAATGGATTTCGACGTCATCGTGCTCGGCGGCGGCGTCGTCGGCATCAACACCGCCTATTTTAATCTGAAGAACGGCAAGTCGGTCTGCGTCATCGATCGCCAGCCGGAAGCCGGGCTCGAGACCAGCTTCGCCAATGGCGGTCAGGTGTCGGTCAGCCATGCCGAGCCATGGGCCAACCCGTCCGCGCCGCTGAAGGTGCTGAAGTGGCTGATGCAGAGCGATGCACCGCTCCTGTTCCGGCCGCGCATGGACGTGCAGCAATGGCTGTGGATCGCCAGGTTCCTGGTTGACTGCCTGCCGCATCGCGCCAATCGGCACACCACCGAGATTGTCAAGTTGGCCGTGCAGAGCCGGTCGCTGATCCGTCAGATCCGCAGCGATGAGAACTTCCATTACGACGAGCGCACCAGGGGCATCCTGCACTTCTATCGCGATCGGCGCGAATTCGAGGCGGCGATCCCGGTGGCCGAACTGATGCGCAAATATGGCTGCGAACGCACGGTGATCGATGCCGACAAGGTGGTCGAGATCGAACCGGCTTTCGCCGACAAACGCCATGAGATCGCCGGCGCGACCTACACCGCCGAAGACGAAAGTGGCGATGCGTTCAAGTTCACGCAGAACCTGGCGCAGGTCTGTGAAAAGTTGGGCGCAACCTTCCTCTACAACACGCAAGTCACCGCGCTCGGCGCCGATCGCGCATCGGGCGAGGTGAGCAGCGTCGAGATCGTCGGCCCCGAGGGCTACAAGACATTGCGCGCGCGCGACATCGTGGTCAGCATGGGCTC
>JAEZEY010000443.1 GCA_023432845.1 Pseudomonadota bacterium | reverse complement strand
CCCCCTCCAGGGGAGGGTAAGGCAAGAGCCCCTACAGTCCCGTCTTCCGCTTCACCCGCACCACCGCCAGATCGAGCGCACTGAGAAACCGCGACACGTCCTGCCGCGACAGAGGCGGCGGGCCGCGCGTCACGGCGCCGGCGCTGCGCAGGTCGGCCATCAGGTTGCGGCTCGCCAGCGCCATGCCGATCGAGTCGTCGTCGAAGGCCTTGCCGGCGGGCGACAGCACGCTCGAGCCGCCCTTGACGCAGCGCGCCGCCAGCGGAACATCGGCGGTAATGACGATGTCATGCGCGCCCGCCCGTTCGGCGATCCAGCCGTCGGCGACGTCCGGGCCTTCCGGCACGATGACGCGCTCGATCAGGTCGCTGCGCGGCACGTTCATGAAGGAGTTGGCGACGATGAAGACCTTCAGGCCGTAGCGCTCGGCGACCCGGTACACCTCGTTCTTGACCGGGCAGGCATCCGCATCGACGAAAATCCGGATGATGGGCGTTGCGGGGACTTCCATGAAATCAGCGGTCATGATCCAATTGCGGGTGCCGAGGGAGGCATCAATGGCCAAAAAGCGCGCCAAAACAAGGAAAAAGCTGCCGAAGCTGGCTCAGCCGCGCAAGGCGGCCAAGCCCAATGCGCGCCGCGCCGTATCGGCCAAAACCCGCGCCAAGAAGCCGAAGCAGAAGTTTCACGTCAGCCATCACAATGAGGCCGACTTCGACCAGGGCCTGCGCTCTTATGCCAAATACCGCGACCTGGGCCTCGCCCTCGCCACCTCGGGCATGGTGCAGGCGCATGTCATCCGCTTCATCCCGCCGTTCAAGGCGGAGGACGTTGCGCATCCGCATTTCCACGACGTCGATCTGCAAATGATCTACGTGCTCAAGGGCTGGTACAAGACCGAGTTCGAGGGTGAAGGCGTGCACACCTTCGAGGCCGGCGCGTGCTGGATCCAGCCGCCGAAGATCAAGCACACCGTGCTCGGCTATTCGGACGACTGCGAGCTATTGGAGATCGTGCTGCCGGCGGATTTCGAGACGGTGATGCTGGAGAAGTGAACTTTCTTATCCCTCCCCGCTTGCGGGGAGGGTCTGGCGCGCCAGCGCCGGGGGTGGGGAACGGTGTTCAACGATTAAACTCACCCCACCCGGCTCGCTAACGCTCGCCACCCTCCCCCTGCGGGGGAGGGATAAAGAAGCTACTCCACATCGTCATCCGACAATACGCGATAAGCCGCGCCTTCCATGTCGTTGTACTGGCCGCTGCGCAGCGACCAGAGGAAGGCGAACAGGCCGAGCAGACCAAGGCCGAGCGCCAGCGGCAACAGGTAGATGATGACATTCATGTCACGCTCGTTTCCTTAGGCGACCCGACATTCTCCGCTGGTCCGCGCAGAAGCGGCGACCCAGAAGCCGGATTCCCGCCGGCGCGGGAATGACCGGAGTTTGCGTCCGCTACCGCGCCCGCGTCCTTAACATTCGCGCGCAGCGCATTCAGCGTCACCAGCAGCGACGAACCGGACATCGCCGCCGCCGCGATCAACGGCGTCACCAGACCGGCGATGGCGACCGGCACGGCGATGGCATTGTAGATCGCGGCGAGCCACAGGTTCTGCACCATCAGGTGTCGCGCCCGCCGCGATATCGTGATGGCGTCGAGCACAGCCGCCAGCCGCTCGCCGAGAAACACCGCGTCGGCATGCGCCTGCGTGACGTCAGCGGCCGAGATCGGCGACAGCGAGACGTGCGCGGCGGCAAGCGACGGCGCGTCGTTGAGACCGTCGCCAACCATCAGCACGCGGCGGCCGCGCTGCTTGAGCGCGTCGATGACGGCAATCTTTTCCGCGGGATCGACACCGCCCATCCATTGCGGAATGCCGAGCGCTTCGGCCACCGGCGCCACCGCTTCCCTGCGGTCGCCCGAGAGAATGTGCATATCGAAGCCGAGATCGCGCAGCGCCTGCGCGGTTTCGACCGCATCGGGCCGCAGGCTTTGCGCGATGGAGAAGGCGGCGGTGCGATCGCCCTGGCGGAAATAAATACTGGAAACCCCCTCGCCGTTCGCCCCCGAAGAAACCCGGCAGAAGCCGGCACTGCCGAGCCGCATCTCCATCCCGTCAACCACAGCGCGCACGCCCTGCCCCGGCTCTTCCACGGCGCCGTCGAACGGCGCGGTGCTCATAGCCTCCTTGGCCAAAGCCATGGCCAAAGGATGCCGGCTCGATTGCGCCAGCCGCGATGCGGCCTGCATGAGGTCGGCATCGACTTCGGCGGCATTGACGACGCGCGGCTCGGGCAAAGTCAGCGTGCCCGTTTTATCGAACACGATGGTGTCGGCTTCGGCCAGGCGCTCAATGGCATCGCCGGCATTGAGAATGATGCCGCGTTTGAACATCGCGCCGGACGCGACGACCTGCACCGCGGGAATGGCCAGCGCCAGCGCGCAGGGACAGGTGATGATCAGCACCGCGATGGCGATGAGGATCGAGTCGTGAACCGAGAGGCCATAGAGCCACCAGCCGAGGAAGGTCAGCGCCGCGGTGACGTGCACCACCGGCGAATAGATGCGCGCCGCCTCGTCGGCGAGCCGCCGCGTACGCGACTTGGCGCTGGCGGCCTTGTCCAGCAGCTTCTCGATCTCGTCGAGCAGCGAATTGCCGCCGGCGGCGGTGACGCGCATCGTCAGCGTGCCGGTGAAATTGAGGCTGCCGGCATAGACCTTGGCGCCGGCCTTGATGGGGCGGCGGGCCGTCTCGCCGGTGATCAGGCTTTCGTCGATCTCGGAGGTGCCGTTGATGACCTCGCCGTCGGCCGGCACGCGCTCGCCGGGCTTGACCAGGATGCGATCGCCGGCGCGCAGCGTCCCCGCCAGCACATTGACCAGTTCGTCGCCGTCGAAGCGATGCGCAGTATCGGCCCGCAGCGCAGCGAGGTTGCCGGCGGTAGCGCGCGTCTTGCGGCGCATGGCGTGCTCGAGCGCACGGCCGACCAGCAGGAAGAACAAGAGCATCAGCGCCGAGTCGAAGTAGGCGTGCTCGGCGTGGTTGGCGGTCTCGACCACCGACATGCCGAGCGCGAGAATGACGCCGAGCGAGATCGGCACATTCATGTTGAGCGTACCGGCGCGGAGCGCCTGCCACGCGCTGGTGAAGAAGGGCTGCCCTGCATAGGCGGCCGCCGGCAGCGCGATCAGCGCCGAAGCCCAGTGGAAGAAATCGCGCGTCTCCGGCGTGATGTCGGTGACATTGCCCGACCACACCGACACCGACAGCAGCATCACATTCATCGCCGCGAAGCCGGCGACGGCAAGACAGCGCGTCAGCTTGCGCGTCTCGGCGGCCTCTTCCTCCTCGGCGCGCAGCGGCACGAAGGGATGGCCGCGATAGCCATTGGCGCGCAGAGCATCGAAGATGCGCGCCGGCTCGTCGAGCGCATCGGACCAGGCGACATGCAGACGCCGGTTGGTGTAATTGACCCGCGCCTCGGTAACGCCAGGCAGGCTCTTCACCGCGTGCTCAATGCGCGCGATGCATGCGCCGCATGTGATACCCTCCACGGCTACATCCATGCCGTGGGTGCCGTCGGCTTCCGGCTTGACGTAAGGCGAAACGTCGAAGGTTTCGGTGGCGGTCATTGCATTCTCATGTGTCGCGCGATCGCAGAAAGCCTTCGGGCTTCACTCACTTCAACGTCACGCGGCTGCGCGAGCGGAACATACGCTCGCCATCGCGCTCGAGGTCGATGATCAGTTCCCACTGACCGGCCGGCGCGGTGGTCACGCCGTGAAACTGCCCGGCGCCGATGAGGCTGAGGGGCACATCGTGATCGCGCCGGGCGTCGGCCGGATGTTCGAGATGCGCCACCGCGACAAGGCCCGTGACCGGCTCGCCTTTAGCATCGCGCACCGCGATGTCGAGAATGGCCTCGCCGGCCTTGTCGTGAACGAGCTTGCCGTCCACCCGCCAGTTGCGCGCCGACTGCTGCTCGGCGGCGGCGATCTCCTGCTTGAACTGGAGGCCGGCCTTGTACGAGCTCGAAGTCCGCACCCCGCCGAAGGTCGAGGTCGCCGCCTTCACCATGACGGCGTTGACGCCGATGACCAAGGCAAAGAAGCCGACCAGGGAGAAGAGGACGGTCCGGCCCGTCACTTCACGAGGCCGCTTTTGCTGCGAATGAGCCATGTTATTTCCTCTCGGGACCGAAGAAGTGATCGCGCACCTGCGCCACGGCGCCGGAATCGATGTCGATCAGGCTGAACAGAATGGAGGTCGAGGCCGCCGGCGGCGTCTCGCTGTAGTCGGTGACCAACACGCGCACTTCCTTGGTCTGGTCGGGGCCGACCGACACGAGCTGGCGGCCGTCGGCGCGCGGCGGCAGGCCGACATAGTCGACCAGCGTCGACGGCAGACCCTCGACGGCGACGATAAAGTCGCGCGACTTGAGCTGCTTGTTGACGATGCGGATGGTGTAGCCGTTACGCAAGCTGCCGTCCGACAGCCGCACGAACATCGGATTGCGGTCGTGGATGACGCTGATGCCTTCCGAGCCGCGGGTCGCGAGGCTGTAGAGCATGACGCCGCCGGCGATGGCGATGATCGCGGCGTAGAGCGACGTGCGCCAGCGGATCAGCCTGTACACCGAGGGCTTGCCCTCCTGACGCGCCTTGATGTTGAGGTCGGTGTCGTAGGCGATGAGACGCGTCGGACGGCCGAGCTTGGCCATGATGTTGTCGCAGGCGTCGATGCACAGGCCGCACCGGATGCAGCCGAGCTGTGAGCCTTGGCGGATGTCGATGCCGGTCGGGCAGACATGAACGCATTGCAGGCAGTCGACGCAATCGCCGACGCGCTCACCCTTGGCCTTGAGTTGCTCGGCCTTCTTGGCCGACATGCGCGGCTCGCCGCGGTCGTAGCGGTAGGTGACGTTCAACGCATATTCGTCGGTCAGCGCCGCCTGGATGCGCGGCCACGGGCACATATAGAGGCAGACCTGCTCGCGCATCCAGCCACCGAGCGTGTAGGTCGTCACGGTGAGGATGCCGATCCAGACATAGGCGATCATCGGCGCCTGGAAGGTGACGAGTTCCTTCACCAGCGTCGGAGCGTCGCTGAAATACAGGACCCATGCGCCGCCGGTCCACCAGGCGATCAGCAGCCAGATGGAGTGCTTCATCATCAGCTCGACGACGCGTTCCAGCGTTAGACTCTTCGCAGCAGCCTTCCTGAGGCGCTCGCGACGGTCGCCTTCGATCAGCCTTTCGACGGCAAAGAAGAGATCGGTCCAGACCGTCTGCGGGCA
>JAEZEY010000412.1 GCA_023432845.1 Pseudomonadota bacterium | reverse complement strand
GTTCCAGACTTCGATGATGCGCCGGTCGCTCGGCTCGCTGCCGAGTTCGCCGCGCACCTTGGCAACGTCGGCCGATTGGGCACCGGTGTCCTCATGCGACATGTGGCGAACATGCAGGGTGATGTCGGCCTCGCTCACCTCTTCCAGCGTGGCGCGGAAGGCCGCAACCAGCTGGGTCGGCAGGTCGGAGATGAAGCCGACGGTGTCGGACAGGATGATGCGGGTGCCGTGCGGCAGGTCGATCGAGCGCAAGGTCGGATCGAGCGTGGCGAACAGCATATCGGCCGACAGCACGCTCGCCGAGGTCATGCGGTTGAACAGCGTCGATTTGCCGGCATTGGTGTAGCCGACCAGCGCGACGATCGGATATGGCACGCGCTTGCGGCTTTCGCGATGAAGCTTGCGGGTGCGCTTGACCTTTTCCAGATCGCTTTCGATCTTGCCGATGCGTTCCGACAGCATGCGCCGGTCGGCCTCGATCTGGGTTTCGCCGGGACCGCCCAGGAAGCCGAAGCCGCCGCGCTGGCGCTCGAGATGGGTCCATGAGCGCACCAGCCGGCCCTTCTGATAAGTCAGATGCGCGTGCTCGACCTGCAGCGCGCCTTCGCGGGTGCGCGCGCGGCGGCCGAAGATTTCCAGAATGAGTCCGGTGCGGTCGATGACCTTGGCCCCCCAGGCCTTCTCGAGGTTTTTCTGCTGCACCGGTGAGATCGGGCAATCCATGATGACGACCGAGACGTCATGGCCCTTCACCAGTCCTGCAATCTCGTCCACCTTGCCGGAGCCGATATAGGTCGCGGGTTTGATTGCCTGCAGCGGCACGAGGCCGCCCTCCACCACCTCGAGGTCGATGGCGCGCGCCAATCCCATCGCCTCGTCGAGGCGCGCCTGCGGCGTGCGCGTGTCGGCAGCCGCGCCGGTCTGACCACGCAGATAAGGTTCGATGACGAGCGCACGCCCGCTGCCTGACCCCGAGGGAGTCAGCAGGTCCGCATTCTTGTCGCGATCACGTATTTCCAAAAAAAGTTTATGCCTTTTCCGGCGTCAGCGGCTCTTCGCCGCCCTCGAACAACTGGATCGGATGGCCGGGCATGATGGTCGAGATCGCGTGCTTGTAGACGAGTTGCGAATGCCCGTCCCGACGCAACAGGACACAGAAGTTATCGAACCAGGTGACGACGCCTTGCAGTTTCACGCCGTTGACCAGAAAGATGGTCAGCGGAATCTTCGCCTTGCGGACGTGGTTGAGAAACGTGTCTTGTAAGTTCTGCGCTCGATCGGCAGCCATGGCCGTGGTCCATTTTTTAGCTCGCATCTTAACGCGCGAGACAATCGTTGCCCTTTAGTCCTCGGCGACACCGCTGGTATCCCCTGTCGCGCGGTGGAATCCGAGGTCCGGGAACGTCCATTAGATGGCAACCCACCCGTCCGCGCAAGCGGAACATCGGTTTTCTAGCCCCAAGTCGCTGAGATATGGGCCATTTTGGAGCAAAATACCGCGCTTCCAGAGTTCAGGTGAATTCCGCCTGGTTGTGGTAGTCGCGGCGCAGGCCCGTGGCCACCGACCCCGGTTCCCTGTTGGCCACGGGCCGGCCGTCGATCGCGGTGACCGGCATGACCGACTGGCTGGCGGAGGTGATGAAGGCCTCCCGCGCCGCATAGGCCTCCTCGATCGTAAATGCCCGCTCTTCGAAGCGCAGGCCCTGCTCCGCCACCAGATCGAGCACGACCGACCGGGTGATCCCCGGCAGGATGTCGCCGCCTAGCGGGCGCGTTACGAGGACCCCGTCGCGGGTGACGATCCAGGCCGTCGATGAAGCGCCCTCGGTGACATAACCCCTGGCGTCGACCAGCCAGGCCTCCTGGGCGCCCTGCCCGCGAGCAACCTGCTTGGCCAGCACATTGGGCAGCAGCGAAACCGACTTGATATCGACGTGGCGCCAGCGCTCGTCCGGCACCGTCGCGACGGCGATGCCCTTGGTGGCGCGCGCCTCGATTTTGGAGAGGTCGTTGTTGCGCGCGGTGACGACGAGGCTCGCCGGCGTGCCATCCGGCGGGAACAGAAAGTCGCGGCGCATCTGGCCGCGCGTGACCTGCACATAGACGATGCCGTCGATGACGCGGTTACGGCGGATGGTCTCGCGCATGACGACCGCCAGCGCGCGTTCGGTTAGTGGCCGCGCCATGTGCAGACGATCGAGCGAGCGCTGCAGCCGCGCCATGTGGCGGCGCTCGTCGACGAGCTGGCCGCCAATGACCTCGCAGACTTCATAGACGCTGTCGGCGAACTGAAAGCCGCGGTCGTCTATGCTGACCCCGGCCTCGGCGTGCGGCAGGTAGCGGCCGTTGACGTAAGCAATCCTTGACATGGCGTGCTAGCCTATCCCCAGCGCCTTGAGCTTGCGATGCAGGGCCGAGCGCTCCATCCCAACGAATTCGGCGGTGCGCGATATGTTGCCGCCGAAGCGGGAAATCTGCGCCACCAGATATTCGCGCTCGAACACTTCGCGGGCATCGCGCAGCGGTAGCCCCATCAATTGCTCGCCGCCATTGCCATTCGGCATCGCCGGGACCATCGAGCCGACATCCTGCGGCAGCATGCTGGCATTGATTACGGCGTCTGGATCGCCGCCGGCCAGGATCATCAGACGCTCGATGTTGTTGCGCAGTTGGCGCACATTGCCCGGCCAGTTGTGCGACTGCAGCACAGCCATGGCGTCCTCGCCGATGCGCCGCTTAGGCAAACCGGTCGATTGCGAGATCTGCTCCATGAAATAGTCGATGAGCTCGGGGATATCCTCGCGACGCTCCGACAACGGCGGCACGCGCACCGGTACGACCGAGAGGCGGTGATAGAGATCCTCGCGGAACTGGCCCTGTGCAATCGCGGCTTCGAGGTTGCGCGCGGTCGAGGCGACGATGCGCACATCGACGGCGACCTTGGTCGAACCGCCGACGCGGCTGAAGGTCTGATCGACCAGCACGCGCAGGATCTTGTTCTGCGTCTCGCGCGGCAGGTCGGCGACATCGTCGATGAACAGCGTGCCGCCATGCGCCTCCTCCAGCGCGCCCGGTTTGCGCGCCTCGGTGCCGTTCGCCTCGACGCCGAACAGCTCGGTCTCCATGCGCTCCGGCGTGATCGCCGCGGCGTTGATGACGATGAACGGACCGCCGGTGCGCTGTGACAGCTCGTGCATGGTGCGCGCGGCGAGTTCCTTTCCGGCGCCGGACGGGCCGACAATGAGCACGCGACTATTGGTCGGTGCAACGCGGTCGATCGCCTGGCGCAGGCTCGACATCGCCGCCGAACGGCCGACCAGCGTCGACGGCGCCGGCGCAAGTTGTTTGAGCTGCCGGACTTCGCGCTTGAGCCGCGAGGTCTCCAGCGCGCGTTCAGCCACCAGCACCAGCCGGTCGGCCTTGAATGGCTTTTCAATGAAGTCGTAGGCGCCCTGCTTGATGGCTGCGACGGCGGTTTCGATATTGCCATGGCCCGAGATCATCACGATCGGAATCTCGGGATGCTCGGCCTTGAGGATGGTCAGCAATTGCAAGCCGTCTAGCTTTGAACCCTGCAGCCAGATGTCGAGAAAAATCAGGTTCGGCCGCCGCGTCACGATCGAGGCCAGTGCGTCGTCGCTGTTGCGGGCGGTGCGCGCTATGAAGCCCTCATCCTCGAGGATACCCGCGACCAGATCGCGGATGTCGGCTTCGTCGTCGACGATGAGAATCTCTGCTGCCATGCGCTGTTACTCGTTTGTCGTCTTTTCCGGATCGGCCGCAGGCGCGGCCTCGGGGGGCTCTGAGTGCGTCGCGCCCGGCTTTGCGGTGGCGGAAAACCGCATCCGCATCCAGGCGCCGCGCTGACCCGGAATTTTGTCGGCGGCGTCGCGTAATTCGAGCGCGCCGCCGTGCTCCTCCAGAATGCGCCCGACGATGGCGAGACCAAGGCCAGTGCCCTTCTCGCGCGTCGTCACATAGGGCTCCATCAACCGGTTGCGGTTTTCTTTGGGCAAGCCAATACCGTTGTCGACCACGTCGATGACGATGTTTTCGCCTTCGCGCCCGGCGAACACGCGGATCGACCCTTTCCAGCCTTCGCCGCGTTCGGCGTCCGGCACGGCGGCCACCGCTTCCGTGGCGTTCTTGATAATGTTGGTCAGCGCCTGCGAAATCAGGCGGCGGTCAAACTGGGCGTGCAGCGGCTCCTCTGTGATCTCGACCGGGATATCGAGATCAGCATTGCCCACGCGCTGCAGAAATACAGCCTGGCGCACAGCGTCGGCGACGTCCTCACCGACGATGACAGGCTTGGGCATGCGTGCGAATTTGGAGAACTCATCAACCATCTGCCGGATGTCGTCGACCTGGCGGATGATGGTGTCGGTGCACTGCTCGAACACACCGCGATCTTCGACGATCAGCTTGCCAAATTTGCGGCGCAGACGTTCAGCCGAGAGCTGGATCGGCGTCAGCGGGTTCTTGATTTCGTGGGCGATGCGCCGCGCGATATCGGCCCAGGCCGATGAGCGCTGCGCGGTGACGAGTTCGGTGATGTCGTCGAGGGTGATGACATAGCCGTGATTGGTGGCGCCTGAACGCTCGCTGGTGACGCGGACGGACAGATTGCGCTCGCGCCCTGCCCGGCTGATCGTGACCTGGTCCTGGGTGCGGCCGCCGTGCTTGGCCGCCAGCATGATGCCGGCGAGCTCGGGAAACACTTCGTTGAGCGGTTTGCCGACGGCCTGCGCCTCGGTAAAGCCGATCAGCTTTTCGGCCGAGCGGTTGAGAATGGCGACATTGTCGAAGGTGTCGACGCCGATGACGCCGGCGCTGGCGCCGGCCAGCACCGCCTCGGTGAAAATGCGGCGTGTGTCGATGACGTCGCGGGCGCGCACGAGGTCATCGCGCTGCGTGCGCAGCTCCTGGGTCATGCGGTTGAAGGTCTCGCCGAGATGGGCAAGATCGCCCTCGGACTGCCGCACCGGCACGCGGACATAGAGATTGCCTTCGGACACGGCATTGGCCGCGCCAATCAGTCGGCGGATCGGCGCCACCAGCTTGTTGGCGAAGTTGAAGCCGATCCACACCGCCGACAAGAGCACGATCAGCGCGATGACAGTGTACATTAGGCCGAAAGCAACCTGGACGCCGAACCGCCGCTGCTCGATGGCGATGTATTCCGAGACGCTCGCCCGCGTTTCGCGCAATTGCGGCACGACGCGCGGATCCAGCAGCCGCGTCACGTACAGAAAGCGGTTGTCGTAGTTCTGCAACTTGATCACCGCCGCGACATAGTTGGTGTCGGGCAGCAGCACGAGCTGCGGTTCCTTGTCGCTCATGGACGCGAGCGCCTCGCGCGGCGGCAGCGCGAAGGTCTGGTTGGCGCGGACATCGGCGCGCGCCAACTCTTTCAGATCGCCGTCGAACAGGATCGCGGAAGCAAGGCCGCGGACGGCGGCCTGATAGGTCAGGAACTGCTTGAGCTGCTCGGGGCTTTCCTCGATCACCTGTTTGGCGCGGGACAAATCGAAAGCCATCACCAGGATGTCGGACCGAACGATCTGCGCATGATCGCGCAAATAAGCCTCGGCC
>JAEZEY010000203.1 GCA_023432845.1 Pseudomonadota bacterium | reverse complement strand
ACCGGCGATCCGACCAAGAAGGATTTGTCGGCCCGGGTGATCGACATCGTGGCGCCGATCGGCAAAGGCCAGCGCGCGCTGATCGTGTCGCCGCCGCGCACCGGCAAGACGGTGCTGATGCAGAATATCGCCCACGCCATCACGGCGAACCATCCCGAGTGCTACCTGATCGTTCTCTTGATCGACGAGCGCCCAGAAGAAGTCACCGACATGCAGCGCTCGGTGAAGGGCGAGGTCGTGTCCTCGACCTTCGATGAACCGGCGACGCGCCACGTCGCGGTGGCCGAAATGGTCATCGAGAAGGCCAAGCGCCTGGTCGAACACGGCCGCGCCGTCGTCATCCTGCTCGACTCGATCACCCGCCTCGGCCGCGCCTACAACACCGTGGTGCCGTCCTCCGGCAAGGTGCTCACCGGCGGCGTCGACGCCAACGCGTTGCAGCGGCCGAAGCGCTTCTTCGGCGCCGCGCGTAACATCGAAGAGGGTGGCTCGCTCACCATCATCGCCACCGCGCTGATCGATACCGGCAGCCGCATGGACGAAGTCATCTTCGAAGAATTCAAGGGCACCGGTAACTCCGAACTCATCCTCGACCGCAAGGTCGCGGACAAGCGCACCTTCCCGGCGATTGACATCACCCGCTCGGGTACGCGCAAGGAAGAGCTGCTGGTCGAACCGGCCGTGCTCAAGAAGATGTATGTGCTGCGCCGTATCCTCAACCCGATGGGGACGATGGATGCGATCGACTTCCTGCTCGACAAGCTGCGCAACACCAAGAGCAACGGCGAATTCTTCGAGAGCATGAATACGTAACGCGCCGTCGCAGTGCTGAACGTCAAACGGCCGGGCGATATATGCCCGGCCGTTTTTCGTCGCCCCTCTTGTTCGCCCCTTGTGGGGCGTCCCACTCAGATATCGAAGAACACTGTCTCGTTGTCGCCCTGAAGGACGATGTCGAAGGTGTAGGTTGCCTTGCCTGACTTGTCCTGCTTCTGGGCGATCAGGGTCGGCACCCGGTTCTTGTGCTCGATGGCTTTCAGCACCGGATCGTCGGCATTGGCGGCTTCTTCGTCGGAGAAGTACATCCGCGTCTGCAGGCCGATATTGATGCCGCGCGCCACGATCCAGAAATTGATGTGCGGCGCCGAAACCTTGCCGTTCCGCCACGGCGTGCGGCCCGGCTTGATCGTGTCGAAGCGGTAGATGCCGCTGTCGAAATCGGTGCCGGTGCGGCCCCAGCCGCGGAAGCCCGCCGCGGCCTGCCGCTTGTCGGCCGGATGGGCATAGTGCCCGTTGGCATCGGCCTGCCAGATTTCCAGCAGCGCATCGCGCACCAGCGAGCCGGTGCCGTCGATGACGCGGCCTTCGATGGCGATCGGTTCACCCGGCGTATCGGCGCCGGCGAGCACACCGCTGAAGTTGTTCTGGAAGATATCGAAACCGGCCATGTGCGGGATGAGGCCGATATGGACGTAAGGGCCTGCCGTCTGTGACGCGGTTTCCTTGAGATAGGCGATCTGCTGCGTCATGGCTCAGTTTCCTTCCAGCCGGTTTTCGAACAAGGTCGAGCGGCGGCCGCGCAGAACGATGTCGAAGCGATAGGTCAGACAGTCGTCGGGCACCGCGGCGTTGATATCGAGCGGCGCGATCAGCCGGTCGATGGCGTCCTTGTCGGGCACGACATTGACGATCGGGCAGATCTTGATGAGCGGATCGCCCTCGAAATACATCTGCGTGATCAGGCGCTGAACGAAACCCGAGCCGAAGATCGAGAAGTGGATGTGCGCCGGACGCCATGAATTGACGTAGTTGCGCCACGGATACGGGCCCGGCTTCACCGTGCGGAAATAGTAATAGCCGTTCTCATCGCTGAGCGTGCGGCCGCAGCCGCCGAAGTTCGGATCGATCGGCGCCAGATAGGTGTCCTTCTTGTGCCGGTAGCGGCCCGCGGCGTTGGCCTGCCAGAACTCGACCAGAGTGCGCGGGACCGGGCGGCCGCATTCGTCGAGCACGCGGCCGTGGACGATGATGCGCTCGCCGATCGGATCGCCCGACTTGGCGTAGTTGCGGATCAGGTCGTTATCCAGCATGCCGATGTCGTTGTGGCCGAACACCGGCCCGGTGATCTCGCCGAGCGACTGGTCAAGTGACAGCAGTGCGCGGCGCGGCGAACGCGCCACCGAGGTCTTGTAGATCGGCTGATAAGCCGGCGGCTGCATCGCGCGGTCGCGCGAGAAGAATTCGAGCGGCTGGTGCTGTGGATGCACCGATACCGGCTCGTCCGCCGCGAATGTCTGTCCCTGGACGTTCATTCCTGTGGGCTCCCATGGGTTCTTGTTGTTGACGTCACGACGGCAAACGGCCCGCCAAGGCAGGCCACGTCGGCGCGGAGGATGAGCCAATCCCATAGCGCCGATAAATAGATTGATTATAATCAATCATATGAGAAAAACTGATTATTCGACCCTCGACGGCCAGAGCCTGCGGCTGTTCCTGGCGGTGCTCGAGGAGGGCTCGGTTACCGCGGCGGCGGCCCGGCTCGGCGTGACGCAATCGGCCGTCAGCCATGGCCTCGACAAGTTGCGGGCGATCGTCGCTGACCCGCTGTTCGTCAAATCCGGCCGCGGCATCGTCGCCACCGCCCATGCTCACTCGCTGGCGGCCCGCGCCCACGAGTTGCTCGACGGCATGAAAGCCTTCGCACAGGGCGCAGCCTTCGACCCAAAGACGGCGAAGCTGTCGCTCACCGTCGCCGCCAACGATTTCCAGCGCGACCTGCTGCTGCCGCCGTTACTGGCGAGGCTGTCGGCGCAGACCGCGCGCGTCGACCTGCGCGTGATCCCGTCTGGCCTGCCGAGCGGCGAGATGCTGCGTGAGGGTCGCTGCGATCTCCTGATCACGCCGCGGCCGCCGGTCGGCAGCGACGTGATTCAGCGGCTGCTGTTTCGCGACCGCTATGTCTGCTTCTACGATGCGGCCAGGCGTGCCGCGCCGCGCAATTCCGCCGCCTGGTTCAAGGCGCGGCACATCACCGTGGTCTACCCCGACAATGAAAGGCTGGAATTCGACCGCCGGCTCGCAGCGAAGAAGATCGCGCGCGATATTGCGATTCAGGTGCCGAATTTCTACGGCGTACCTGCATTTCTGCGGGGTACCGAACTGCTGGCGTCGATGCCGAGCCTGCTGCGCGCCGGCATGATGAAGCCCTTCGCTCAGGCCGCCATTCCGCTGAAGGACGGCGTCACCGACCTGCCGATGTACATGGTCTGGCACCAGCGTTTCCAGAGCGATCCGGCGCACATGTTTGTGCGCGAGGAACTCGAGCGGACGGCGCATGCCGTGATCGGCGCGGCGCGCAAGACGCAAACCTCTGAATAAGTGAGGCCGCCCGGAGGGGAACTACGGGCGGCCTCGCGCGCGTGCGGTTGAGAGGGGGGCCGCACAGGCGATCGGTTTCTCTAGTGGCGAAACTTCACGCCGCCTTCGAGGATGCGCTCGCCGATCTCGCGCTCGAGGCTGTCGGTCAGGCGGCCGCCGCTTTGCGCGATGTATTCATCCACCGCGCGCTGCGCGCGGCGATGGCGGGCTTCGAACAGGGTGGCGAGCAGGCGGCGGATCAGGCCGGGCTTCGGCGCCGGGTTGGTGGCCGGGACGGCGATGATCTGAAAGGCGAGGGGTCGAGCGCTGGTCATGGCAGACCTCCGTGATTCGGTTCGTTGAGGAAAGCTCAATTGTCTGCGGTCACATTCGCCCTGTCGGAGCCGTCTGACAAAGGATAAGGTCTCAGGCGATGGTTGAGCTGTTCTCAAGCACAGGCCCGCTTGTCCCATGGCAATGCCCCCGCTTTCCGCTCTGCGTGCTTTCGAGGCTGCGGCCCGTCACCTCAGCCTGACCCAGGCCGCCGGCGAACTGAACGTCACGCCCGGCGCTCTAAGCCATCAGATCCGCGCGCTGGAGGAGATGCTGGGGGTCAAGCTGTTCGAGCGTCGCGTCCGCGCTATTGCGCTCACCGCGGCCGGCCGGCAGCTCTATCCCGGCCTGCAGACCGGCTTTGCTCATATCCGCGATGCGGTGGCGTCGTTCGACGCCGCACAGGATGGCCGCGTCCTGGTCCTGAGCACGTCGCCGGGCCTCACGGCGAAATGGCTGGTGCCGCGGCTGTATCGGTTCGCCGCCGCCTATCCTGATTTCGACATCCGGATTTCGGCGACCGCCAGCAATGCCAACTTCGTCAATGACGGCATCGACATGGCGCTGCGCAACATGGCAGTGCCGCCCAAGCTGGATTCGGCGCTCGAATACGACATGCTGGTCGATGTTTATTTCGTGCCGGTGTGCAGTCCGCGGCTTCTGGAAAAGCACGGACCGATCCGCTCGGCTGCCGATCTGGCGGGGCTTCGTCTCATTCACGACGATTCGCTGATCGCGGCCGCCGCGCGCCCGGACTGGAATGTCTGGTTCAGGACCGCAGGGGTCGGCGAGGTCGATCTGCGGCGCGGCCTGCGCTTCAACAGCGCCGATCATGCGCTCGATGCCGCCTGCGAAGGCGGCGGCGTGCTTCTGACTTATGACATTCTCGCTTATGACGATCTGCGCAGCGGTCACCTCGTCATGCCGTTTCCGCTGGCGCTGGAATCCAGCCGCGCCTTTTATCTGGCCGGTCCGAAGAACAGGAAGCGCTCGCCTGCCGCCGTCGCCTTCAGCAAGTGGATCAAGGACGAGGTGGCCGCGCTTGATTGGCGTTCGATCCGCGGCGCCGCTGGCGACACAAAGAAAAAGAAGAAGGAGCGGATCGCGCGCGCGCCTAAAACTTGAGTGCGTTTGCCGACAATTGATGCGGGGGTTCCGTGTATCCTTCGCTGCGCTCTGTTGCCCAAGACGACGGCTACGCCATCCCCCTCACCGCCTCGGCAATCTTCCCCGGCTCCGTCACCGGCAACGAACACCGCTCACCGACACACACGAACGCCGCGCTGCCTGACACGGCCTTGACCTTGTCCTGCGCCGGATGCGACGGCGGCAGTGCGTCGGCCGATGGTGCGCGCAGCACGATGCGCGACAGATGCGGCAGCTTCAGCGCCTCGCGCGCGAAGGCTTCGGCGTTCGGCCCGGTGCAGACGATCTCCGCCGCGCGCAGGCGGAGGTCGAGCGCGTTGAGCAGCGCCACATGGCCGAACAGGTTCTGTGTCGCGCTAGCCAGAATGCCCTCGAGCAAAGCGTCCGCGCGGGCGCGCCACTGATCGTCGCCGGTGAGCGCGGCAAGCCGCACCAGATTTTCCGCCGTCACCGAATTCGGATTCGGCGTGGCGTCGTCGCTGGTCGAGGATGGCCGCACGATCAGCCCCTCGGCGTCGTCGGCGGTGAGGAAATAGCCGCCATTGCCCGGATTGGTGTAGTGCCGGTCGAGCACCTGCTGCCAGCCCACGGCACGGTCGAGATAGGCGGCCTCGCCGGTTGCCTCGTTCAGCGCCAGCGCCGCCTTGGTCATGTACGCGTAATCCGAGGCGAGCCCCGGCAGCAGCAATTGCCCGGCCCGCCAGGAGTGGCCGAGCCGGCCATCGCGGGTCATTTCCCCGGCCACGAAGTCGAAGGCCTGCCGCGCCATGGTCAGCCAGCCCGGTTCGTCGAAAGCGGTGGCGCCCTGCGCCAGCGCCGCGATCATCAGGCCGTTCCAGTCCGCCAGGATCTTGTCATCGAGGCCGGGCCGAATCCGTTTCTCGCGTTCTATCAATAACTTACCGCGCAACATGGCCAACCTGGTCTCGTCAGCGCCCCCCGCAGCATCCCGCTCCATTGTGCGCGGTAAGTGCTTGAGCCGGTTGAGGATATTGTGCCCTTCGAAATTGCCTTCGGCGGTCACATCATATTGCGCTGCAAAATAATCGGTGTCCGGACCCAGGATGTCTTGGATTTCCGCCAGCGACCAGACATAGAACTTGCCCTCCTCGCCCTCGGAGTCGGCGTCCAAAGACGAGCAGAAGGCCTTGTGTTCATTGGTCATTTCTCGCTTCAGCCAGCCCACGGTCTCGGCGGCGCGGGCGCGGTAGAGCGGGGTTTTGCTGCGGGTCCATGCTGCAGCATAAAGTGCGAGAAGCTGGGCGTTGTCGTACAGCATCTTCTCGAAATGCGGCACCAGCCAGCGCTCATCCACCGAGTAGCGGGCAAAGCCGCCGCCGAGGTGGTCGTAGATCCCGCCCTCGCCGATCCGGGTCAGCGTCAGGTCCACAAGCTCGAAAAACCGGGCGTCGCAGGTGCGCTCCGCCGCCCGCCACAGCATCTCGAACAGCGCCGCCTGCGGGAACTTGGGCGCGCCGCGCAGGCCGCCATGGATGCTGTCAAATGCATTGCCCAGTTGCCGCGCCGCCCCGTCGAGTTCCTTGAGCCCGATCGTGACCTTGCCCGGCGGCCGCGCCTGATCGGCGAGACGAGCCAGGAGCGCCGCGCGGTTCTGCTCGATCTTGGCCGGCTCCTCGCGGAACAGCCGCGAGACCTCGCGCAGGATGTCGGTAAAGGCCGGGCGGCCGAATTTCGATTCCTTCGGAAAATAAGTGCCGCCCCACACCGGCTCGCCGGCGGGCGTCAGGAACATGGTCAGCGGCCAGCCGCCCTGCTCGCCGAGCAGATGCAGCGCGTTCATGTAGATCTGGTCGATGTCCGGCCGCTCCTCGCGGTCGACTTTGATGTTGACGAACAGCTCGTTCATCACGCGCGCGGTCGCTTCATCCTCGAAGCTCTCATGCGCCATCACATGGCACCAGTGACAGGCCGCATAGCCGATCGACAAGAGGATCGGCCGGTTCGAACGCTTCGCTTCGGCCAGCGCCTCCGGGCCCCACTGCCACCAGTCCACCGGATTGTGCTGATGCTGCAGCAGATAGGGCGACGTCGCCTCGGCGAGGCGGTTGGTGTGCGTGGTGCTTTGAGATGAGACCATGACCGCAGACTAACGCGTCATGGTGGGAAATGTCCCGGCAATCCTCGGCGAGTGATGGACGAGGATTAGTTCGCCTGCTGGAGTGTTCCATCATCGCCGCCGGACAGCAGGCTTGGTCCGATGAGGCCAATGATCGCTTTCCAGGTCTGATTCTTGAGTTCGATCAGCGGCGGATTCGCCAGTTCTGCAACGGCAGCCGTGGTAGCCTCGCATCCCGGCACCAGCCGCGCGATCTTCACTTCGCCATCGGTGTAATAGCGGTCGCCGCCGCCGTTCCACGCCAGCAGCGTCGGGCCGATGCCGGTGACCTCGTAGACCGCTTCGACCACATGCGCGCGTTTGAGGTCGTCGGTCAGGCCGTCGCGCTCGGCGTCGATGTCGGGCGCGATGTGATGCGTGATCTGGCCGGTGTAATGGCTGATGCCGACACTGCGGTCGAAGGTCACCGCACCGAGCCAGACCGGCCGTCCTTCCTCGCCCTGCGCCAGCACCTGCCAGTAACGCACATGATGGCGCCGGTTGGCGCTGGTGCCGGCGGGCTTTTCGAAAGCGAGGTCCTCACGCCGTCCATCATAATAGAGATTGCTCACCGGCGCGTCGCGATAAGGGCGATGCATGACGACGCTGCCGATAATATCGATGGTGGAGCGCAAGGTGATCGGGTCGGCCGGAAACCAGCCGGCCTTGTGCATCGCGCAGAGCACATCCTCCCTGGCGCCCACCAGCCCGGCATTGATGGCGTCGCCGGGAATGCCCTGCGCGGTGCGCGTGACCATCGACAGTCCGGCCAGTTTCTTCTGATGCTCGTAGTGCGTCCACGCAAAGGGCAGCAGCACGTAGGCGATCGCGAGATAGATAACGACGGCCGCGATGACGGCGTAGGCGGTCCGGACGGTGAAGCGGCCATGACGCATGCGCGCAGACTAGGCGCGTCGTGTCGCGCTGTCATGACCTCCGTGTCGGGAGCAGGGCTGAGCTACCTGACGCGCTGCCAGGTTTCGCCGCTGCATATCACCATGGCGACGCGGCCTTTCAGGTTCAGTACGTTGGCGCTCTCGAGCATGACGTCGCCGCAATAAGTTTTGCGGTTCGTTTGCGCAGTGCGGGACGTGCTCACGTCGAAAGATGCCGGAACCCTCAAGATGCCTATTTGACACGGTGCCAGCTATCGACACGGCAGAACACCAAAGCGGTGCAGCTTTTCAGGCTGAGTGTATCGCGGCTGTTCAGGGTGATAACGCCGGCGACCATGGTGCCGTTGTCGATATCCAGCACTGGTCCTTCCCACAGGTTGTGAGAGGTTAGCGCAGCGCTCTGGATCAGCATGGTCCCGCTCTTGACCTGCCGGTTCTTCACCTTGGCCGCGGTAACGCGGGCACACAGTCTGTCGCCGCACGGATAGAATCGCGCCTCGATAGGCGCATCGGCGCGTTGCCAGAGACCGATCGGTGTCGCCGCCGGCGTAGGGACGCTCAGCAGTCCGGTGAAGACCGCGATAATGCTGGAGACGAGAAGATCGATCATGGATTGCCGATCGCGGCTAAGGGAGGCAGGCTGGACACTGTATCACGCTGGGCGGCGGAGTTTTGCGTTGGCGCAAAATATTGCGCTGCCTTGATTGGGAGAGACTCATGAGGTTCATCAACTCGCCGGCGGCGCAGTGCCTGAAGTTGCCGTTCAGTCAGGCCGTGCAGGTGGGCGATGTGCTCTATCTGTCGGGCCAACTCGGCAACAGGCCCGGCACGCTCGAGCTTGTAGGCGGAGGCATGGAAGCGGAGGCGCGGCAGACCATGGAGAATATCGGTGCCGTGCTGAAGGAAAATGGCCTCACCTTCGCCGATGTCTTCAAGGTGACGGTGATGATGGCCGACATGGCGAAGTGGCCGGACTTCAACAAGGTCTATGTCACCTACTTCGATCCGGCCCGCCTGCCCGCGCGCTCGGCTTTCGGTTGCAACGGCCTCGCGCTTGGCGCGCAGCTGGAGCTGGAGTGCATGGCGTATGTGGGCGGCTCGCGATAGACGCATTGCATGATGCCATTGTCGCGGCGGCCTTGACCTGAGCCGCCGTTGGGCGTTTGCCTGCGCATCATGTCCGACGGCAAGCCTGCGACCATCTTCGCCCTCTCCTCCGGCCGTCCGCCGGCCGCCATTGCGGTGATCCGCATTTCCGGGCCGTGTGCCGGCGCCGCGCTTGAGACGCTCGGCGTCAAGGTGCCGCCACCCCGCCAGGCGAAGCTCGCGCGCATGCGCGATCCGCGCACCGGCGAAATCATCGACGAGGCGCTGGCGCTCTGGTTCCCCGCGCCGAACAGCGAGACCGGCGAGGACGTCGCCGAATTGCAGGGTCATGGCGGACCCGCTGTGATCGCCGCCGTTCTCGACGCGCTGGGTTCGATCGAGGGCCTGCGCATGGCCGAGCCGGGCGAGTTCACCCGGCGCGGCTTCGAGAACGGCAAGCTCGACCTCACCGCGGTGGAGGGCCTGGCCGATCTGGTGGCGGCCGAGACCGAGGGCCAGAGACGGCTCGCCTTCCGGCAGATGAAGGGTCAGCTTGGCGGCCGCGCCGAAGCCTGGCGGGAACGGCTGGTTCGCGCCCTGGCGCTCGTCGAAGCCCGCATCGACTTTTCCGACGAGGCCGACGTGCCGGAGGATCTGGTCGGGCCGGCGCTGGCGATCGTGCAGGAATTGCGCGACGAGATCGCCACCGCGCTGGCCGACAATCGCGGCGAGCGGCTGCGCGAGGGGCTGGTCGTGGCCATCGCCGGACCGCCCAACGCCGGCAAGTCCACCTTGCTCAACCGGCTGGCGCAGCGCGAGGCCGCCATCGTCTCTCCGCATGCTGGCACCACCCGCGATGTGATCGAGGTGCATCTTGATCTCGGCGGCTATCCGATGACCCTGCTCGATACCGCCGGCATTCGCGGCAGCGCCGATCCGGTGGAAATGGAAGGCGTGCGCCGCGCCCGCGAACGCGCTGCCGGTGCCGACCTGGTGCTGTGGGTGACCGACGCCAGTGAAGGCCATGCTGCACCGCAACCGGACCTGGACGGAGCAGGGCAAGGTGTCCCGGTCTGGCGAATCCGCAACAAGGCCGATCTTGTGCGCAGCATGGCTGCGGAAATGCTGCGCACAATGGACAGTGAGCAGGGCCTGCCGGCAGCCGACGCGCTCGCTTCCGGCAAGGCAAGGGGCGCGTCCCGGGGCGCGTCGGCGGGGGGAGGCGATCCCTCGATGAAGGCCCGCCCGGGGCAGGCCGTCGGCAACGACGTCAATAAAAATGAATCCGGATCATCAACTTTATATACCGCTATTTCTGCAGGTAGCTCAGATGTGTATAAGAATGAAGATGGAATCCCATCTTTGGGTGAAAACGAGTTCATTCTTTCGGCGTCGCAGGGCTTGGGGCTGGATCTCTTGGTACGCCGCCTAGCGCTTTTCGCAGCGACGACGCTGACCGGAGCCGAACAGTCGCTGGTCGCGCGGGCGCGGCACCGACAGGTCCTTGCTGCAGTGCAGCATACTCTGACGGTTGCCCTCGACCGGTTCAGGAGCGCCGGCGGCGAGGAAGAATTGCTGGCAGAGCAACTCCGGCTAGCCGCCAGGGAACTTGGACGTCTCGCGGGGCGGGTGGACGTCGAGGACGTTTTGGATATTATTTTCCGTGATTTCTGCATCGGTAAATAGGTAGGTCGACTCAGGCGGCAACCAGTGTTTCACGTGAAACATTTGTGGTGCGGAAGTTTTTGACCGCACAAGGTCCGTTCGGTAAAGGCACGGCATGTCGAAGCCCCCTATTCAGTTCGACGTCGTCGTGATTGGCGGCGGCCATGCCGGCTGTGAAGCCGCGGCCGCGGCCGCACGCATGGGCGCTCGGACGGCGCTCGTGACCCACATTTTCGCGACTGTCGGCGCCATGTCCTGCAATCCCGCGATCGGCGGTCTGGGCAAGGGTCATTTGGTGCGTGAGGTCGATGCTCTCGACGGCCTGATGGGGCGGGTCGCGGACCAAGGCAGCATCCAGTTCCGGGTCCTCAACCGCCGCAAGGGCCCCGCAGTCCGCGGACCGCGCGCCCAGGCCGATCGCAAGCTCTACGCTGCCGCGATGCAAGCCGCGATCAAGGCCACGCCGAATCTCACCGTGATCGAGGCAGAGGCCGACGATTTGATCGTCAAAGCTGGCCGGGTGGCCGGTGTGCGTCTGAAAAATGGCAACGAAATCGACGCCGGCGCGGTGGTTCTGACCACAGGCACCTTCCTGAGGGGCCTCATCCATATCGGCGAGAAGCAGATTCCGGCTGGCCGGGTCGGCGAGGCGCCGGCTATGGGCCTGTCCAGGACCCTGGAACGGGCAGGCCTGTCCCTCGGCCGTCTCAAGACCGGCACTCCGCCAAGGCTCGATGGCTCGACCATCGACTGGAAGGCGCTGGAGATGCAGGCCGGCGATGAGCCGCCGGAGCCGTTCTCGATGCTGACCGAGCGGATCAGCACACCACAGATCGAGTGCGGCATTACCCGCACCACGCCGGTGACCCATGACGTCATCCGCGCCAATGTTCACCGCTCGCCGATGTATTCCGGGCAGATCGCCTCGACCGGGCCGCGTTACTGCCCGTCGATCGAGGACAAGATCGTCCGCTTCGGCGAACGCGACGGCCACCAGATCTTTCTCGAGCCCGAAGGGCTTGATGATCCGACGGTCTATCCCAACGGCATCTCGACTTCGCTGCCGGAAGAGGTGCAGGCCGCCATCGTGGCGTCGATTCCGGGGCTGGAAAAGACCCGGATCGTCCGTCCGGGCTATGCCATTGAGTACGATTTCGTCGATCCGCGGCAGCTGAAGCTGACCCTAGAGACCAAAAAGCTCGCCGGTCTGTTCCTGGCGGGGCAGATCAACGGCACCACGGGCTATGAAGAGGCCGCTGCGCAGGGGCTTTTGGCAGGATTGAACGCGGCGGCGCTGGCGTCGGGCAGTCCGGCGATGACTTTCGACCGCGCCGAGTCCTATATCGGGGTCATGGTCGATGACCTAACCACCCGCGGCGTCAACGAACCCTATCGCATGTTCACCTCGCGCGCCGAATATCGTCTGCGGCTGCGGGCGGACAATGCCGACCAGCGTCTCACCAGCAAGGGCATTGCCATTGGCTGTGTCGGGCAGGAGCGGGCGCAATTTCATCGCCGGAAGCAGGATGCGCTCGATGATGCGCGCGCCTTCGCCCGCTCGGTGTCGCTGACGCCGAAGGAGGCCGAGAAGCACGGCCTCACCCTCAACCAGGA
>JAEZEY010000160.1 GCA_023432845.1 Pseudomonadota bacterium | reverse complement strand
TCGCGGCCGCGCTGCAGGGCGGCGATGCTGTCGCGATCTTCCGCCGATAAACGAGAAGGCCCGCCGCCATCGTGGAAGCTGTCGCCGAGCGCGACGACCATGCGCGGGGCGTAATGCGCGATGAGCTTCGTCAGCCGCGCCAAAGTCGCGGCGGTATCGTAAGGCGGCAGCAGCATGCCACGCGCCGCGAAGCTCGAGCCTTTTTCCAGATGCAGATCGCTGACGGCGAGCAGGCCGTGTTCGGGCCAATAGAGCGCGCCGCAGGGGTCGGCGATGAGGGAGGCGGAGGAAATAACAATGCCGTCATTCCGGGACGGCGCCAAAAGCGCGTTTACGCGCGTCTTCGACGCGCTAGGTGCGCCGGGCCCGGAATCCATAACCCCTGTCTGGGAGTATGGATTCCGGGCTCGCTGCTGCGCAGCGCCCCGGAATGACAAAGCCTCGCTCAATTCATCGCCTCTTTGATCAACTCGTCCGCGGCTTCCGCCAGCAGCGTATCCGACGCCTCGCCATAGACCGTTTCTCGGCCGATCTCCAGCATCACCGGAACCGCCAGCGGCGAGACGTGGTCGAGCCGTTTATGGACGATTCGGCCCTGCACGCGCGACAGCATTTCCGACAGCCGCTTGATGTCGAGCAGCCCGGTGGCGGCATCGGCCCGCGCCGCGCGCAGCAGGATGTGGTCGGCCTGATGCTTGCGCAAGACGTCATAAACGAGGTCGGTGGATATCGTCAGTTGCCGCCGCGTCTTCTCTTCGCCGGGGAACCTTCGCTCGATCAGCCCGGCGATGATGGCGCAGGTGCGGAAGGTGCGCTTCATGAGCGCCGATTCATCGAGCCAGGCTTCGAGATCGTCGCCAAGCATGTCCTCGGCGAACAGTTCCGCGAGCGACAGCCCGCCTTTGGCCAAATCGTTGCCTTTTGCAATGCGCAGGCCCATGTCGCCGAGGCCCCACACCGCCAGCGCATATTCGTTGGCGACAAATCCCAAAGGTTTGAGGCCCATGCGCTCCAGCCGCCGCGTCAACAGCATGCCGAGTGTCTGATGCGCGAGGCGGCCCTCGAACGGATAGCAGACCAGATAATTCTTGGCGGCGCGTGGAAAGGTTTCGACCAGCAGATCGCCGGCCGGCGGCAGCTGCGAGCGCCACTTCTGGATCTCCAGCCATTCGCGCACCTGCGCCGGCAGCGCGCCCCACGCTTTCGGATCGGCGAGAATGCCGCGCACCCGCGCGGCGAGATAAGTCGAGAGCGGGAACTTGCCGCCTTCATAGGCGGGCACCTTCGGATCGGTGGCATTGGAGCGCGAGGCATAGACTTCGTTTTCGACCAGCGCCTCGTAGCGCAGAATCTCGCCGGCGAAGACGAAGGTGTCGCCCGGCGTCAGGCCCTCGATGAAAAATTCCTCGACCTGGCCGAGCACACGGCCGCCGCGCGGGATCATGACCGCGCCGCCGCGGCGCGAGCGCATCAGCCGCACTTTCAGCATATCGGCCTCGACAATGGTGCCGATATTCATGCGATAGCGCTGCGCCACGTTCGGATGGGTGACACGCCACTTGCCGTCCTTGCCCTGACGAATCTTGGCGAAGCGTTCATAGGCCCTCAGCGCATAACCGCCGGTGGCGACGAAATCGACCACGCCGTCGAAATCGGCGCGCGCCAGTTTAGCGTAAGGTGCCGCGGCGCGGACTTCATCGAACAATTCATCGGCCGTGAACGGCTCGCCGACGGCGCGGCCGAGCACATGCTGCGCCAGCACGTCGAGCGCGCCTGTTCTGAGCGGCGGCGTGTCCTGTGCATTCTCGGCAACGGCGTCGATCGCCGCCGTGCATTCCAGCACCTCGAATCGATTGGATGGTACCAGAACTGCCTTCGAGGGCTCGTCGAGCCGGTGGTTGGCGCGGCCAATTCTTTGAAGGAGTCGCGACGAGCCTTTCGGTGCGCCGATATTGATCACGAGCTCGACGTCGCCCCAGTCGATGCCGAGATCGAGCGACGAGGTACACACCACCGCGCGCAGTTTTCCGGCGGCCATGGCGTCCTCGACCTTGCGGCGCTGCGCGACGTCGAGCGAGCCGTGATGCAGCGCGATGGCAAGATTGTCGTCGTTGATGCCCCACAAAGCCTGGAAGGTGAATTCGGCCTGGCTGCGGGTGTTGACGAACAGCAAAGTCGTCTTGTGGCGCTTGATAAGCTCATACATCTCGCCGAGCGCGTGACGCGCCGAATGCCCGGCCCAGGGCAGCCGCTCCGTGGTGTCGAGCATCGACACATCGGGCTGCGCACCGGCTTGCGCGATCACCAAGTCCGCGCGCGCTTCGCCGTCCGGCGGTTGCGGCACCAGGAAGCGGCACAGCTCATCCGGCTCGGCGACGGTGGCGGAGAGGCCGACCGTGGTCAGCCCTGGCGCCAAGGTGAACAGCCGTGCCAAACCAAGTGACAACAGATCGCCGCGCTTCGACAGCACGAGCGAATGCAGTTCGTCGAGAATGACGCGCTTGAGCGAGCCGAACAGATAGGGCGCATCGGCGGAGGCGAGCAGCAGCGCCAGTTGTTCCGGCGTGGTCAGCAATATGTCGGGCGGATCGCGGCGCTGGCGCTGCCGCTTCGAGGTCGGCGTGTCGCCGGTACGGGTCTCAAGCCGGATCGGCAGCTTCATCTCGGCGACCGGCGCTTCGAGATTGCGCGCGATATCGACGGCGAGAGCTTTCAACGGCGAGATGTAGAGCGTGTGCAGCCCGCCTTCGCGGCGAATGTTTCTTCCCGTTGAAACGAGGTGCCGGCGGGGGGGGGGGGGGGGGGGGGGGGGGGG
>JAEZEY010000143.1 GCA_023432845.1 Pseudomonadota bacterium | reverse complement strand
ATGTTGAATGACCCGGCGAGCCCAATCACCGGCTGCCCACTTTGACCGTGGCATGATGAATAAGTCCTATACAGCAGTCGCGTTCCCAACGCCGACACATGAAAGTCACACTAAGGTCAACATTGCTTATCTTCGCCGTGGAACCGTTGCGCGGCGCTGCCAGTGTTGCCGGTGTAGCGCATCGGATCACGCGATCGTGTAGCCATCTTGCCCAGAACACGGACTCGAATGGCGTAGGTCGGATCATCCTATTGACGCGCTAGGGGCCTCGTCAGTTCCGTTGGGAACAGAATCAATCCGCAGCCGATGCCGCTGAAGCGCCACAATTGATTCGGCTTCGCGCGGTCGTGCCGAATGCGGTCTGTTTCCGCGAGACCGGGCACAGAGGGTGACCTGAGCACGAACTGGTCGTAAAGCTGGCGAACCGGGAATTGCTCAAGGTGGCGGTTTGAGATGATGCAGTGCGGAGGCAGCGCGGCGCCCCGGTGGCGCTCTGTAGCGGTCGTGTTGGCCATGCTGATCGGCGTGACCGTCCTTTTGACGACGGCCAGCCAGGCACAGCGCGGCCTGTTCGAGCCGGAAGCCGGCACCGGCCGCAGCGAAGGCCGGCTCGCATACGCAACCCGGCATATGGTGTCGGCCGCCAATCCGCTGGCCGTGGAGGCAGGTCGACAGGCTCTGCGAGATGGCGGCAGTGCCATCGACGCCGCGATCGTCGTACAACTCGTGCTCAATCTGGTCGAGCCGCAGTCATCGGGCATCGGCGGCGGGGCATTCATTCTGCATTGGGATGCCGCCGGCAAGGCGCTTCGCACCTACGACGGTCGCGAGACCGCACCTGCCGCCGCGCGGCCGGACCGCTTCCTGCGCGATGACCAACCGTTGCCGTTCGATGAGGCCGTGCATTCAGGGCTGAGCATTGGCGTTCCGGGACTTGTCCGGCTGTTGGAGACAGTACATCGCAAGCACGGGCGGTTGCCTTGGACGCGGCTTTTCGCGCCTGCGATCGCGCTAGCGGAAAACGGCTTCCCAGTGTCCTCGCGCCTGAACTTGTTGTTGAGTTGGCAGGGTGCGGTGAACTTCGAGGAGAACGCGCGCAAGCTCTATTTCGACGAGGTGGGCTCGGCGCGGCCGATCGGCTACAAGCTCCGGAACCTGGCCTTCGCGGAGACGCTGCGGCGCATTGCCGAGCAAGGTGCGGATGGCTTCTACCGTGGTCCCGTTGCCGACGCGGTCGTGACAGCGGCGCGCAATGCCCCCAATCACGCCGGCGACCTGACCTTGCAGGACCTGGCCAACTATCAGGTCAAGGAACGGCCGCCGGTCTGCGTGGACTATCGCAAGCATCGTGTGTGCGGGATGGGGCCGCCGTCGTCGGGTGGTCCGACGGTTGGGCAAACCCTGATGCTGCTGGAGCCGTTCGACCTGGGGCGTGGCCCGGGTGCCGCGCTCAATCCGCAGGCTCTCCACCTGATCGCCGAGGCCGAGAAGCTCGCCTACGCGGACCGCGACCGCTACATCGCCGATCCGGATTTCGTGAAGGTCCCGACCACGCTGCTCGACGCGGATTATATGGCGGAGCGGCGGAAGCTGATCGAGGCCGATCGCGCCATGGCGCGCCCGCAGCCCGGCACCCCGCCGGGTGTCACGCAACACGCATTCGGCATCGACGCGACGCTGGAAAGCACCGGCACCAGTCATATCTCGATCATGGATGGCGACGGCAACGCGGTGGCGATGACCACGACGATCGAGTCTGTTTTTGGATCGCGGGTGCTGGCGGCAGGCTTTCTGCTCAACAACGAACTGACCGATTTTTCCTTTCGCCCGGTCGATCGCGAGGGCCGTCCGATCGCCAACGCAGTTGGGCCGGATCGCCGCCCGCGCAGCTCCATGGCGCCGACCATCGTTTTCGACGAGGCGGGCAACGTCAAAGCGGTGCTGGGATCTCCCGGCGGCAGCCGTATCATCCTGTATGTCGTGAAGGCGCTGGTGGCCATGATCGACTGGGATATGGACGCTCAGGCCGCGGCTGCGCTGGTCAATTTCGGCAGTCGCGGCGGGCCTTTCGAAATCGAGTATGATGCTGCGATGAGCTGGCAGGCGGTGTTGCGGCCATGGCTGTCGACGCCGTCGCTGTGGCATGCCCTGCGCATGCGGGCGTTCGGCCATGCAATCATGCCGGATCTGATGACCTCGGGCCTGCATATTATCGTGGTCGGACCGAAAGGGCTGGAAGGCGGCGCTGACCCGCGGCGCGAAGGCGTGGCGCTGGGTGATTAGCGCAGCCGGCATTGCAGTAGTTGCAAGCGAGATTGAACGGACGACGACGTTGAGCAAACGCGACATCACGGTGATCGGAGGCGGTGTCCTTGGCCTGTGGCAGACGTACGAGCTGGCGCGCCGCGGCCATCGCGTCACGCTGCACGAGGCGACGGCGGACATCGCGTCCGGTGCGGCAAGTCGCTTCGCCGGCGCGATGCTGGCGCCCTATTGCGAGGCGGAAGCTGCTGAGCCGGTCGTGCGCGACCTCGGCCTGCGCGGGCTGACGCTGTGGCGCGATGCTTATCCGGACGTGATCTGCAACGGCACGCTGGTGGTCGCGAGCAGTCGCGATCGCAGCGAGCTCATCCGTTTCGCGCGCATGACCAATGGCCATCGCGAGATCAACGCCGACGAACTGGCCGGCTTGGAGCCCGATCTCGCCGGGCGGTTCGCGCGCGGTTTGTTCTATCCCGACGAATGCCACATGCCGCCGCGTGTGGCGTTGCAGTTTCTGGCCGATGAAGCGCGTAAGCTCGGTGCGCGCATTGTCCTGGGTGAGCCGGTGCCGGAAACTGGTGCGGACACAGGCATCACCATAGACTGCCGCGGAATTGCGGCGCGGGATGCGCTGCCCACATTGCGCGGTGTGCGCGGCGAGCGGCTGTTGCTACGCGCGCCGGAGCTGACACTGTCTCGCCCAGTCAGGCTGCTCCATCCCCGCTATCCGCTCTACGTCGTGCCGTGGGGCGACGGCTACTTCATGGTCGGCGCGACGGTGATCGAACGCGATGACGATGCGCAGATGACGGTGCGGTCCGCGCTCGAACTGCTCGGCATGGCCTATGCGCTGCATCCCGGATTTGCCGAGGCGTCCATTCTCGAACTGTCGGCTGGCGTGCGGCCCGCGTTTCCCGACAACATTCCCAAGGCCATCGTGCGCGGCCGCCAGATCTACGTGAACGGCGCGTTCCGGCATGGCTTCCTGCTGTCGCCGGTGCTTGCGCACGCGGTCGCGGATTATCTCGAAGACGGTGCAGTCCACGACGGCATTATGCGGGTCGAAAACTAACGCAGCTACGCAGGTTGCGGTGCGGCGACCGGCGCTGCGTCGGTCCCAGCCGGTGAATTGCTGCCCTGAACCAGCTTTTGGGTCCCCGCGAAATCCGGCTTGCCGGAGCCAAGCAGCGGCACTTGCGGAACGACCATCACCGTCGCCGGAACCATCAGCTCGGACGCGCCCTTGGCCCTGGCGTGACGCATGATGGCTTCGCGGTCGGCGCCGGTTGCGTTCGTCACCAGGATCAGCCGCTCGCCCTTGCGCGCATCGGGAACCGCCACGATCACGGACACAGCACCCGGCCACAGTTCGGCAGCCAGCGTCTCGACTGCGGATAGTGAAACCATTTCGCCTGCGATCTTGGCGAAGCGCTTGGCGCGTCCCTTGATGGTGATGAAGCCTTGCGCATCGATGGTGACGATGTCGCCGGTATCGTGCCAGCCATCGATGGGTGGCTCGATAGTGCCCGGTGCTTCCAGGCGATAATATCCCAGCATGACGTTGGGCCCGCGCACGAACAACCGCCCACCTTCCTCGATGCCCGGCACCGGTTCCAGGCGGGCTTGCATCAGCGGTGATAGCCTGCCGACGCTGCCGAGACGATTGGCGATCGGCGTATTGAGCGCGAGCACGGGCGCGGCTTCGGTGACGCCATAACCTTCCAGAATGCGGACGCCGAATTTCTCCATATACAGCTCGCGCGTGCGCGGCTTGACGGCTTCAGCACCAGCAAAAATCAGCCGAACGGAATGGAAATCGTACGGATTGGCAACGCGCGCGTAGCCGTTGAGGAAGGTGTCGGTACCGAACAGGATGGTGGCGTTCGACTGATAGATCAGCTCCGGAACGATCCGGTAATGCAGCGGCGAGGGATACATGAACACCGGCACGCCGCCGATCAGCGGCATCAGCGTTCCCGCCGTCAAGCCGAACGAGTGGAACACAGGCAGCACGTTGAACACGGTGTCCTCGCCGTTGGCTGCGATCAGGGTCAGTGCCTGGGCGCAGTTAGCGAGGATGTTGCGGTGGGACAGCACGACACCTTTCGGCGCGCCCTCCGAACCTGACGTGAACATGATGGCGGCGGGTGAATTGAAGTCGCGCTCGACCTGCGGCCGATTCCCGACCATCAGCCCCGCGATCTTGTCCCCAAAGGTGATGCTGGTGCGGACATCTTCCAGGTAGACGACTTTGACATGCGTCGCGAGGCGTTCGACGAGATCCGTCAGGC
>JAEZEY010000044.1 GCA_023432845.1 Pseudomonadota bacterium | reverse complement strand
CGATGAAGCGGCCGCGCAGCGGCCCGACGCTGACCCAGGTGCCGGTCGAGAGCTTGTAGTCCTCGGCGATGCGGCCGTCGAACAGCAGGCCTTTGTCCGGGTCCAGGGGATCAGCGAATTTCAGCGCGTCGCCCAACTTGTAAAAGCCTTCCTCATCGAACGCGCCCTGGGTGTGCTGATCCTGCCGCCAGTAGCCGGGCGTGATGTGCGGGCCGCGCAGTCGCGCTTCGAGCTTGCCCTCATTCGGCACCAGCTTGAGTTCGACGCCAGGGCAGGGCAGCCCGATATTGCCGGGTCGGCCGAAATCCCAAGTGCAGGCTAGCGCCGCTGGCGCTGTTTCGGTCGAGCCGAGCGACGACAGGAAGATGACGCGCTCGCCGGTCGTCTCCACCGCGATCTCGTTCATCTCGTCATAGGTCGCCTGATTGAGCCCGGCGCCGGCATAGAACAGCACGTTCAGGCGGCTGAAGAAGTTGCGGCGCAGCGTCTCGTCGGCGCGGAAATGCGCGATCAGCGCCTCGAACCCCTTGGGCACGTTGAAATAGATGGTCGGTGCGATATCGCGCAGATTGCGCGCGGTCTTCGGCACGCCCGGCGGCGTCGGATTGCCGTCATCGATGTAGAACGAGCCGCCGTTGACCAGCACCAGATTGAAATTGTGGTTGGAGCCGAAGGTATGGCTCCACGGCAGCCAGTCGACGATGACCGGCGGCTCATCCTTCACGAAAGGCAGGTTGCCGCGCAGCATCGCCTGATTGGAATTGAGCATGCGGTGGGTGTTGATCACACCCTTCGGCGTGCCGGTCGAACCCGAGGTGAACAGGAATTTGGCTATGGAGTCGGGGGTCACCTGCGCATGGGCCGCATCGACACCGCGCGCATCCTCGTCGCCGATCAGATCGGCGAACATCGTGGTCGGCCGGTCGCCGAGCGGATTGCGCGCGACGACGAGTTCGATGTCGTCCGGCACCGTGGCGTAGATCGCGCGACCGAAGGCCATGCCGTCGGCGGCGAACATCATGCCCGGCGTCAGCAGTTCGACGATCATGCGCAGCTTTCCGAAGTCGCTCGACATCAGCGAATAGGCCGGCGAAATCGGCGCGTAGGGAATGCCGACCATCATCGCCGCAAGCCCCAGCAGCGCATGCTCGATGTCATTGCCGGAGAGGATGACGATCGGCCGGTCCTTCGACAGCCCGCGGCGCAGCAAGGCCGCGCCGATGCGCTTCACCTTGTCGAGCGTCTGCGCATAAGTGAGCTTGCGCCAGTTTCCATCCGCATCGCGCTGCGCCAGATAGACACGGTCGGGCGCGACGCCCGCCCAATGTTCGAGCGGCTGGCCGATGGTGTCGTGATAATCCTCCAGCGCCTGCCGGCTGCGAATATAAAGCGTGCCGTCGGGCTTGCGGTCGACGACCGCGCCCAGCGCGCCGAGCTTGACGGCGCGCAACGGTGCGGACGGAGATCGGACCTGATGGTTCGGTGCCGGCATCGAAGCGTTTCCTCATGCGCGCGATGTTGCCTCAAGGGCTCCCGTCTTTGCGGGCCATCGCGCGGGCTGTTTTGAATTGTTGTCTTGGACAACAATACCGCGTCAGCATCTTGCCGCTCAAGCGGCGGATAGCGCCGCCCGAGCAAACAGAAATATGTTTCGTCCCGTCAATCGGGCCGTTTGACCTTCCCGGCGCGGCCTTCGAGGAACGCCGTCAGGCGGTTCTTCGCTTCGGGATCGGCCTGCGCGATCGACGACATCAGCGACTCCATGGCGAATCCGGTCGCGGGCGCCGCCTCGGCGATGCGTGGCAGCGCGTGGGTGATGGCGAAATTCGTCATCGGCGTGTTGGTGGCGATGCGCTGCGCCAGTTCGATGCCCTTGGCGAGGCCCTGGCCCGGTTCGGTGAGATAAGTCGAAAGCCCCATGGTCTGGCCGTCTTCGGCCGAATAGGTGCGGCCGGTCAGCATCATGTCCATCATGCGGGCAACGCCGATCAGGCGCGGAATGCGCACCGAGCCGCCGCCGCCAACATAGATGCCGCGGCTGCCCTCGGGCAGGCCGTAATAAGTTGAGCGCTCGGCGACTCGGATATGCGCCGACGAGGCGAGTTCAAGACCGCCGCCGACCACGGCGCCATGCAGCACGGCGACCACCGGCACCTTGCCGAACTGGATCTTCTCGAAGGCGCGATGCCACAGCGCGGAGTGGGAGATGCCTTCGTGAATATTGCGCTCCTGCAGCTCCGACAAATCGAGGCCGGCGCAGAAATGCTCACCCTCGCCGGCGATCACGACGGCGCGGATGTCGTCCGGCAAGGCCGAGAAGAAAGCGTCGATGCCGATGACGGTGTCGTCGTCGATCGCATTGCGCTTGTGCGGGCGATTGAGCTTGAGGGTCGCAATCGGACCTTGCCGCTCGGCGGTGAGCGACGGCGGCAGGTCGGCGAAGGACACGCGGTTGGAGTTCACGAATGGCTCCCTGATTGCGAAGGCCGCCCCGGCCCGCGCACCGGCGCCGGGGGGATGGGGGG
>JAEZEY010000503.1 GCA_023432845.1 Pseudomonadota bacterium | reverse complement strand
GGCTTCGACAGGAGCGGCGGCCTGCTTGGCGGCCGACTTCTCGCGTTCGTCCAGGATCAGCGCATCGCGCTTCATGGCGACTTCGCGGAGCTGGTTCATCATGGCGCCGGTGCCCGCCGGGATCAGGCGGCCGACGATGACATTCTCCTTGAGGCCGTCGAGCGTATCCGCCTTGCCGTTGACAGCGGCTTCGGTGAGGACGCGCGTGGTCTCCTGGAACGAGGCCGCCGAGATGAACGACTTCGTCTGCAGCGAGGCCTTGGTGATACCGAGCAGAACCGGGTGGCCGACGGCGGGCTTCTTGCCCTCTTCGACCGCCTTGACGTTGATCGCATCGAAATCGCTGCGATCGACCTGCTCGCTGGCCTGAAGATCGGTCTCGCCGGCGTCGGTGATCTCGACCTTCTGCAGCATCTGGCGAACGATCACCTCGATGTGCTTGTCGTTGATCATAACGCCCTGCAAGCGATAGACCTCCTGGATTTCGTTGACCAGGTAGGCCGCCAGTTCCTCGACGCCCTTGATGGCAAGAATGTCGTGCGGAGCGGGATTGCCCTCGACGATATAATCGCCCTTCTCGAGCACGTCGCCATCCTGCAAGTGGATGTGCTTGCCCTTCGGGATCAGGTACTCCTTCGGCTCGATCGACTTGTCGGTCGGCTCGATGGTGATGCGGCGCTTGTTCTTGTAGTCCTTGCCGAACCGCACCGTGCCACCGACCTCGGCGATGATCGCCGCGTCCTTCGGCTTGCGCGCCTCGAACAGCTCCGCCACTCGCGGCAGACCGCCGGTGATGTCGCGCGTCTTGGCGCTCTCGGTCGGAATACGCGCGAGAATGTCGCCCGCCTTCACGGTGCTGCCCGGATCGACCGAGATAATCGCATCGACCGCGAGCAGGTAACGAGCTTCGCCGCCGCGGGCGAGCTTGAGGATGCTGCCATCCTTGCCCTTGACGACCATGGCCGGACGCAGGTCCGCCTGGTTACGGGACGAGCCCGTACGCCAGTCGATGACCACGCGCTTGGCGATGCCGGTCGATTCGTCGAGTTGCTCCGACATCGACAGGCCGTCGACCAAGTCCTCGAAGTCGACGGTGCCGTCGACCTCGGTGAGGATCGGGCGGGTATAGGGATCCCACTCGGCGATACGCTGGCCGCGCTTGATCTGGTCGCCCTCGTCGACGCGCATGCGCGCGCCGTAAGGGATACGGTGATGGGCGCGCTCGGTCCCGTCGGGATCGACCACCGCCACCACCATGTTGCGAACCATGCCGATCGACTGCCCTTCGGAGTTGCGGGCAATGTTCTTGTTCTTGATGACGATCTTGCCGTCGAAGTTCGACTCGATGAACGACTGCTCGTTGATCTGAGCGGCGCCGCCGATGTGGAACGTACGCATGGTGAGCTGGGTGCCCGGCTCGCCGATCGACTGGGCGGCGATGACGCCCACCGCCTCGCCCATATTGACCGGAGTGCCGCGCGCCAGATCGCGACCATAGCAGGCGCCGCAGACGCCGACCTTGGTTTCGCAGGTGAGCACGGAGCGAATCTTCACTTCCTGCACGCCCGCCTTCACGACGCGATCGACTTCCGGCTCGGTGAGCAAGGTGTTGGCCTTGATCACCACGTCACCCGAGGTCGGATCCTTGATGTCTTCGGCCGTGGTGCGGCCGAGAATGCGGATCGCCAGCGGAGCGACGACGGTGCCCGCGTCGATGATGGCGCGGACGGCGATGCCGTTGGTGGAGCCGCAATCGGCCTCGGTGATGATGCAGTCCTGCGCCACGTCAACCAGACGACGGGTCAGGTAGCCCGAGTTCGCGGTCTTCAAGGCGGTGTCGGCCAGACCCTTGCGGGCGCCGTGGGTCGAGTTGAAGTACTCGAGCACGGACAGGCCTTCCTTGAAGTTCGAGATGATCGGCGTCTCGATAATCTCACCCGACGGCTTGGCCATGAGGCCGCGCATGCCGGCGAGCTGACGCATCTGGGCCGGCGACCCGCGCGCGCCCGAGTGGGCCATCATGTAGATCGAGTTGATCTGCATGTCTCGGCCTTCCTTGTCCTTCTTGACCGCGGAGATTTCCTTCATCATCGCCTCGGCGATGGCGTCGGTGGACTTCGACCAGGCGTCGACGACCTTGTTGTACTTCTCGCCCTGGGTGATGAGGCCGTCGTTGTACTGCTGCTCGAACTCCTTGGCGAGTTCGCGCGTCTTGTCGACGGTGCCCCACTTGGAGGCCGGCACCACCATGTCGTCCTTGCCGAACGAAATGCCGGCCTTGAAGGCGTGATAGAAGCCGAGCGACATGATGCGATCGCAGAAGATCACCGTCTCCTTCTGACCGCAGTGACGATAGACCGTGTCGATCATCGCTGAGATCTCACGCTTGGTCATGAGCTTGTTGACGATGTCGAACGGCGCCTTGACATTCTTGGGCAGCACGTTGCCGAGCAGCACGCGGCCCGGCGTGGTCTCGTACCACTTCTTGACCGGCTTGCCTTCGGCGTCCATGCCTTCCCAGCGATACTTGATCTTGGAGTGCAGCGTGATTGCCTTGACGTTCAGCGCATGCTCGATCTCCGCCAGATCGCCGAACAGCTTGCCCTCGCCGGGCGAGCCTTCGCGGATCAGCGACAGGTAGTACAGGCCGAGCACGATGTCCTGCGACGGCACGATGATCGGCTGGCCGTTCGCCGGATGCAGGATGTTGTTGGTCGACATCATCAGCACGCGCGCTTCCAGCTGCGCTTCGAGCGACAGCGGGACGTGCACGGCCATCTGGTCGCCGTCGAAGTCGGCGTTGAATGCGGCGCAGACCAGCGGATGCAGCTGGATCGCCTTGCCCTCGATTAGCACCGGCTCGAAGGCCTGGATGCCGAGACGGTGCAAGGTCGGCGCACGGTTCAAGAGCACCGGATGTTCGCGGATGACTTCGTCGAGGATATCCCAGACTTCCGGCTTTTCCTTTTCGACCAGCTTCTTGGCCTGCTTCACCGTGGTGGACAGGCCCTTGGCGTCGAGCCGCGAGTAGATGAACGGCTTGAACAGCTCGAGCGCCATCTTCTTCGGCAGGCCGCACTGGTGCAGCTTGAGCTCGGGACCGACCACGATCACTGAACGGCCCGAATAGTCGACGCGCTTGCCGAGCAGGTTCTGACGGAACCGGCCCTGCTTGCCCTTGAGCATGTCGGCGAGCGACTTCAGCGGGCGCTTGTTGGCGCCGGTGATGACGCGGCCGCGGCGGCCGTTGTCGAACAGCGCATCGACCGCTTCCTGCAGCATGCGCTTTTCGTTGCGGATGATGATGTCCGGCGCGCGCAGCTCGATCAGCCGCTTGAGGCGGTTGTTACGGTTGATAACACGGCGATAGAGATCGTTCAGATCCGACGTGGCGAAGCGGCCGCCGTCCAGCGGGACGAGCGGACGCAGGTCCGGCGGGATCACCGGCACCACGGTCAGGATCATCCACTCCGGCTTGTTGCCGGAGGCGACGAAAGCCTCGATCAGCTTGAGGCGCTTGGCGAGCTTTTTCTTCTTGATGTCGCTGTCGGTCTCGGACAGTTCGGCGCGCAGCTCGATCTGGAGCTTCTCGAGGTCCATGCCCTTGAGCAGCTCACGGATCGCCTCGGCGCCGATCGCGGCGGTGAAGCTATCCGGGCCGTACTCTTCCTGCGCCTTGAGGTATTCGTCCTCGGACAGCAGCTGACGGTCCTTGAGCGGGGTCAGGCCCGGCTCGAGGACGACATAGTATTCGAAATACAGGATGCGCTCGAGATCCTTGAGCGTCATGTCGAGCAGCATGCCAATGCGGCTCGGCAGCGACTTCAAGAACCAGATGTGCGCGACCGGTGCGGCGAGCTCGATGTGGCCCATGCGCTCACGACGCACGCGCGACAAGGTCACTTCGACCGAGCACTTTTCGCAGATGATGCCCTTGTACTTCATGCGCTTGTACTTGCCGCACAAGCACTCGTAGTCCTTGATCGGCCCGAAGATGCGGGCGCAGAACAGGCCGTCGCGCTCAGGCTTGAAGGTCCGGTAGTTGATCGTCTCGGGCTTTTTGATTTCGCCGTAGGACCACGACAAAATCTTCTCAGGGCTCGCGATCGAGATCCGGATCTGGTCGAAGACCTGAGCCGGCGTCGTCGGGCTGAAAAGATTCATGATCTCTTGGTTCATATTCTTCTCCGCTATGCCGGCATGCCGCCGGCCGCAAATTCAAAACAAAGGCGTGAACGCCGGGCCTCGTCCATAACGCGGCCCGGCAATCGCTCTTGTTATTCGGCGGCTTCCGCCGTCGGTCCGGCGCCGTGGCCCGGCGCCTTGGAGTTGTGCAGGTCGACATTGAGGCCGAGCGAACGCATTTCCTTGACG